>DAOMZK010000116.1:0-7039 GCA_035438035.1 Cyclobacteriaceae bacterium
ATAACTATCAGCGAAGTGTACCGCATAAGTTTGACCCAAAAAGAGATACAACGGGCAAAAGTTATAGGAAGGAAAAAAGTGGAAGGGTGGATGGCAAGTTTAAACAGGATACCAAGTTCGATGGCGTGGTAGACACAAAGCCGGATGGGATCATATATATAGGCAGTGGCGCAGGCGGCGCCGTATTGTATGACACCGAAATCGGCGGTAAACCAGAAATGTGGAAGCATGAACCCGCTTCAAACTGGGTGTCCTTTACAGTGAAGATTATTTCAGACGTCCACTCCTATACCTATATTGAAACAGAAGGAAAGAAATTGACTTTTAAGCAATACGATGTGAAAGACAATGAGATAGATTCTATTGTCATTACGAAATAGTTATTTCAGTTCCCTGATTTTGATATTGCGGTAAGCGACTTTGTTTCCATGTTCCTGGAGACAAATCTTTCCCTTTCTCGCTTTTGCAAAGCCCGGCATGGTTTTAAATTTACTTCCAGCCACCATCGCATCCCATTCCGGTGTGTACATGGTGGTCTCAATCTGCTTTACACCATTGAGCCAGAATTCAAGGTGCCCCTTGTTGGAAATGATGCGGGATACATTCCACTCTCCTGCAGGTTTGACCGAGACTTTTTGACTGGCAATCAGATCATACAGCTCCCCAGCCTGGTGCTTGATAATTTTTGCGTCCGGGTGACACGTGTTATCCAGAACCTGCATTTCCGGGCCGGTCAGAAAAGGTTCGCTGTACTTTGCATCCTCTACCACATTAAAAAGTATTCCACTATTGCCGCATGCAGATATGTTCCAATCGATATTCAACTCAAAATTTTCGAACTCCTGATCCGTGACAAGGTTTCCATTTACGCCCTTCACTTTTCCATCGACATCGAGGTAAATTGAGCCCTCAGAGATTTTCCAGGCTGAACCAGTCGCCGACCCATTATAGTAGTGCCAGCCTGAGGTGGACTTTCCATCAAACAAAAGTTTCCATCCCTCCATTTTCTCCCTTTCCGTAAGGGTATTCTGTTGAGCATTCAGGTTAAATGCGATGGTCATTACCATCCATGACAAAACCATTCTAAATATTTTCATGTATACCGGATTTAGGCTAGTGTAATTTCTCACCATCGAGAGACAAAACATATTGGGCCATTTTCTCTGCATCGCTTTGTGTAATGTCAGGATGACCCGTCATGGGTATTTCACCCCAGGTTCCAGAGCCACCTTTAATAATTTTGTCTGCGAGGAGCTTTACATTGGTCTCATTGAACTCATATTTCTTGGCTACATCTGTGTGGGAAGGGCCAATGAGTTTATTGACCGGATGATGACAGGTTTTGCAATCACTGGACTTCACCAAAGCATCACCTTGTGCCACCAGATCAACGGCAGCCGGCTTTTCAGCAGCACTATGGTTGGCTACGTACTCTTCCTTGTTTGCACTTTCTTTTTTCCCTCCACAGGACACCATCATCAGTGCAGACACGATGGCCAATCCATAAATCGTCTTCTTCATTTTATTATTCATTTAAATACCCAGTACTTTTTTATTCAGTTTAGGATTCTTTCCGGAAGCCGCAAAATCGTCAAATGCTTTCTCCGTGACACGGATAATGTGATCTTTAATGAACGGTGCTCCTTCCGCTGCACCTTGCTCGGGATGCTTGATGCAGCACTCCCACTCCAACACGGCCCAACCGTCATAATCATACTGTGCCAATTTGGAGAAAATAGATTTGAAATCAACCTGGCCATCGCCCAATGAACGGAACCTTCCCGGCCGGTCAACCCAACCCTGATAGCCGCCGTACACACCACTTTTTCCGGTCGCATTGAATTCAGCATCTTTCACATGGAACATTTTAATAAAGGAATGATAAAAATCAATGTATTGGAGATAGTCCAATTGCTGTAGCACAAAGTGACTGGGATCATACAGAATATTGCATCTCTTGTGTTTGCCTGTTGCCGCCCAAAAGCGTTCAAAAGTTATTCCATCATGAAGGTCCTCTCCGGGATGGATTTCATAACACAGGTCAACACCATTCTTATCGAACACATCAAGGATGGGTACCCAGCGTCTTGCCAGTTCTTTAAAACCGTCTTCAACAAGGCCTGCAGGTCGTTGCGGCCAGGGATACACCGTATGCCACATGAGTGACCCTGAGAAAGTTGCATGTGCTTTCAATCCCAGGTGCTTGCTTGCCTTTGCCGCATACTTCAACTGGTCAACGGCCCAGGCCTGCCTGGCTTTAGGATTTCCCTGCACGGATGCCGGAGCAAATCCGTCAAACATATCATCATAAGCCGGATGCACGGCAACCAATTGACCTTGCAGGTGCGTGGCAATTTCGGTTATCTTCAAACCACAGGATTCCACCGTACCTTTTACTTCGTCACAATAATCTTTGCTTTCTGCCGCTTTCTTTAGATCGATGCACCGTGGATCCCAGCCCGGTAATTGAACACCTTCATAGCCCATTTTCGCCACCCATTGGCAAATCGTTTTTAACTTGTTGAACGGAGCTTTATCGCCCATGAACTGGGCAAGAAAAATCGCGGGTCCCTTTACATTTTTCATCAGACTGTCGTTAATATTTGATTTATCAAATGATTGAATCGATCCTACACTTTGAGCTTCGTCCATTTCTGTGTTGACTTTGCGGACTTGATCACGGTGTCCACAAAGGCAATACCGCGTACACCGTCTTCTACATCAGGAAAGTCATACTTAACCGTGTCGGTCTTTCTTCCTGGCTTGTAGTCGCGCACCGCTTTGGCAAAGTTCATGTAGATATTGGCAAAAGCTTCGAGGTATCCTTCCGGGTGACCGCTGGGTGTGCGGAAATTTTTCTTCGCCGTATCCGAAAGGTAGCCCCATCCTGCCCGGTAAATTTCGCGGGGCTTATCCAGCCATTTCACCACCAGCGTATTCGGTTCTTCCTGGTGCCATTCAAGTCCGCCCTTCTCACCATAGACGCGAATGTTGACATTGTTTTCATCACCAGCGGCGACCTGGGTAGCCAGAAGAATACCGGAAGCTCCGTTGTCAAATTTTATCAGCATCGAACTGTCATCATCCAGCTTCCTTCCTTTGACAACCGTATTCAATGAAGCGCAGATTTCAGTGATGTTTGAGCCCGTAATGTATTCTGCAAGGTTGGCTGCATGTGTACCAATATCCCCGATGGCACCGCCTGCCCCGGATCGTGAAGGATCAGTGCGCCATGCCGCTTGCTTGTGGCCCGTGTTTTCCAAAAAATTGGAAAGCCAGCCTTGCGGGTATTCTACATAAACTTTGCGCACCTTTCCTATTTCGCCGGTAGCAACGAGGTTGCGTGCCTCCTTTACCATGCGATAACCGGTATAGGAGTGGGTTAGTGCAAAGACCACCTGCGTCTTATCCACCAGTCTCTTCAGTGCTTTGGCCTCCGTGAGATTAAAGCATAGCGGCTTCTCAATTATTACATGAAAACCATTTTCCATGGCGAGTTTTGCCGGTTTATAATGCACATGATTGGGGGTCACAATGGAAACAAAATCCATTCTTTGATCACCGGGAAGGTTTTTTTCCTTTTTGATCATCTCCTCATAACTACCGTAAACCCGATGTGGATTCAGGTACAATGCTTCACCTGCTGCTTTTGATTTTTCCGGGCTACTGCTGAAAGCGCCGCAAACCAATTCGATTTCACCATCCAGGTTGGCAGCTTTTCGATGCACTGCCCCAATAAAAGCATCCAGGCCACCGCCTATCATGCCCATCCGAAGTTTTCGTTTCATAAGAAGTCGTTGGGTCTAAATATACTTATCCCAGACTTCTAAAATCTCTAAAAATCAGGAATTATAAAACTGGTGAATGGAGTTTATTACATGGTCAATATCCTGTTCAGAAAGTTCCGTATAAAAAGGAAGGCGAAGGATACATTCAGAATACTGTATGGAGCGAGTCAATTGCTTGCCCTTATATTGCTTAACAAAAAAAGGACTCTCGTGCAAGGGAAGGTAATGGAATATGGCTTGTATTCCCTTGTCCTTCAGATAAGCCATCAGTGCATTTCTTTCATTGACATTGCGGCACATGATGTAATACATGTGGGCATTGTTTGTAGCATATGATGGAATGTAAGGAAGCACCAGGTGTCCTTCCTGCGCCTGGAACTGTAAACCCTGCTGATACCTGTTCCAAACCGTGAGGCGTTTTCTTTGTATGACTTCGATCTCCTGCAGCTGCGCCCACAGAAAGGCAGCCGTTATTTCTGAAGGCAAAAATGAAGAGCCTATGTCGATCCAATTGTATTTGTCCACTTCACCCCTTGAAAACGCTGACCGATTCGTCCCCTTTTCCCAGATTATTTCAGAGCGATTGATGAATCGATCGTCATTCACGACCAGCATGCCGCCTTCACCTGAGATAATATTTTTGGTTTCATGAAATGAAAAGCAGGAAAGATGACCAAAGGAACCCAATGGCTTTCCTTTATAAAATGAATTAATCGCCTGTGCGGCATCTTCCACCACAAAAAGATTGTGCTTTTTGGCCAACGTTATTACGGGATCCATATCACAAGCCACGCCAGCGTAGTGGACCACCACAAGGGCTTTGGTTCGTTCCGTAATTAATTGGCTCACCTGATTAACATCGATATTGGGCGTTTTCTCTTCTGAATCGGCGAATACGAGACTTGCCCCGCGCAGGGCAAATGCATTGGCTGAAGATACAAATGTGAAAGCAGGAACGATCACCTCATCACCGGGTTTGATGTTCAGCAACAAAGCTGACATTTCCAGTGCATCCGTGCAGGATTGTGTTAATAAAGTCTTCTTAAACCCATACTGCTTTGTAAAAAATTGCTGACAGGACTGCGTATAGTACCCGTTACCTGAAAGCTTTTCCCTGGCGACAGCATCCCGGATAAAATCGAGTTCCTTTCCTGTAAAGTAGGGTTTATTAAAGCCAATCATTTCTCATTTCTCGCTCACGGGTGTTTCAGCAAATTTTCACTAACAAAATTAAGTTAAAACTTATCTCTCGCAAAGATGCAAAGAACGCCAAGTTAACTGTGAAAGACTTCATCTAATCCAACAGAATATTTGCACTCCATAGTAGTGGCTGCTGTTTTACATTTTTCGAAAAATCTCGTTTGCATTCTTTGGTCCTTGCGCGAACTCCGATCTACTTCCTTACCAGGATGGTGAAGTCATAAATTTCATAATCGTGGAGCAATGCCACGTTGCGAGAAAAGTTCTTCTTGCAATAGTCGAAAAGCAAAAGCGGGTCGGAATAATACAGATCCGGACGCATAAATTGCCTGTCAGAATACTTGGTCAAAGCATTAAATGAAAATCCTTTTACGCTGGATTTAGCCATCATCTGGATGGTCTCAATAATGAATGCCTGCCAGACTTCATCGGACACGGAGTTCTTTACATTAAAAATTCCACTGGCCACGGTAAAGTCTGCCGGCCTGATTTGATTGTAGTGATCAAATTGTGAAAAATGAATGGAAGGTCCTTCCGGAAATAGCTGTCTGGCATTGGTGATCATCTCCTCCAGAATATCATATCCATGATATTTGTACCGGTTTGGAAATTCCTTGTCCAGCAATCGAAGTATCTCACCCGTGCCACAGCCCAGATCATTAATTGTAAAAGAATCTGGGGTGTCAATAATTTTAATAAGTTGACGAAAGCGAATTTCCTGTGCATTGTCATCCTTCCACCCTACTCCCTTTGAAGACGGTCCATGTTCCTTCAGTTTCCCGAGATAGAAACTGCTGACTTCAGAATTGTTAAGCATCGCTTCTGTATATTTTTCTTACGACACTCAGCGGTCTGCGTTTGATCTCATTGAACATCTTTGAAAGATAAATTCCAAAAATTCCCAATACAAACAGGATCATCCCTCCGACCAGCCAGATACTGGCGACGGTACTCGCCCATCCCTCAATATCCACATCGAGGTAAAGTCTTTTATACACAATAATGCCGACGTTGATGAAGGCGAGAAAAAATGAAATAAATCCAAGAATAAAAGTAAAATACAACGGCCGGTTGCTCAGGGAGGTGATCGCGTCGATAGCGACTTCGACTTTTCTACTGAGTGTGTAAGTGGTCGATCCTTTTGATTTTTTTTCGGTTGGGATCGCCAACTGCCTGAATCCACTCAAAACAAATACTCCCCAAATCTCCAACTCAGTTTCTTTAAATTGAATAACCGCATTGACGTATCGTTTGGTCATCACTCTGGCTGTCAGACTATTGGCCGGGTAATCCAGGGAAGTGAGTGTGGAAATTAATTTGTAAAAAATCCATCCTCCCAATCTTTCCCACCATCCTCCCTTGCGCTTAATCTGTACTCCATAGACAACGTCCAGCGTTGGGTCATCCTTTATTTTAACCCAGAACAATTCCAACAATTCCGGATCTTCCTCGAGATCACAATCGATCAGAAATGTATAATCACCTGTACAATATTGCAGTCCGGTCATAATCGCCTTGTGGTGACCGAAGTTTCTCGATAAGTCAACGATAATAATATTGGGATCGCTATTCGAAAGCAAAAGAACCTTGTCCAGTACATCGTCCGGCGATCCATCGTTGACTATGACAAATTCATATGGAATATTAATTTTTCGTGCCGTCGCAATACAGCGTTCGTAAAATTCATGAATGTAGGGAGATGAATAGTAGAGTGTCGTTAAAAAAGAAATTTTCACTTCACGCTTTGTTTACCGGGCTAAGATAGCGAATTGATTCCGGGCCTTCGTTAAAAATGAGATCAATTATGCTGACATCATGAACAAACGGCGGGTACTGTTGATTGTATTCCGGGTATCGGGAATAGTCCATCCAGGTCAACTGGATACCCGCCTTCGCAAAATCTTCCTCCACAATATAACTTTTCGCCGCTGGTCCGGAGAGGTATTCGGTAGCCCCGGACTTCCTGAGTACATCCAGTAAGCGATCCAATTTCACCCCCTGAGGGGTGTAGTCTGTTGAATTTTCGAAAGTAGTTTTGAGATTTAAAAACT
>DAOMZK010000117.1:0-7032 GCA_035438035.1 Cyclobacteriaceae bacterium
CATTGATTCGCTCGTTGATCAAAATGGCGTAACAGAAGTAAGGTTGAAAAACGCTGCTGATTTTCCCATGCCGGTTGACGTGTTGGCAACCTATTCTGATGGCTCGAAAGAATTTTTTTATATCCCGATGAATGAATTGATGGGAATCAAACCGGTTGAAGACAAGACCATCAAGCGCACCGACTTGCCGGTTTGGGCATGGGTTAGCCCAACGTATGCTTTTAAAATAACCCGCCCAAAATCACAGATTGTAAAACTGGAAATTGATCCCAGTCAACGGATGGCCGATATCAATCCAAAAAACAATGTGTGGAGTGCATCTGAAAAGAAGTAGCGACGCTATTTGATTTCTTTTCCATTCTTATCCAGAACCACCGGTATGATATCCCCGGCCTGGCTTCTTGTTTTGACAGTAAGCTCACCGGTGTCTGCTGATAACACAAGGTCTTCAGGAAGCTGGGCAAACGAAATATTAACACTCCAGGCCAGTCCGTCAGCCTGATATATCTTGACAATTGTTGCCGGATACTTGTCCATTGTCTTGACTTCAGAATAGAGGATGATAAAATAAATATGTCCTCTTTCGTCCTGAAGGCCCAGGCCCTTTGTGAAGGGTACATTGCGCTTTGTGAAAGCTTTGGTATCAACAGGAAACGCTGCCTTTAGAGCCGGCCGCCGGGTTGGTGTTATGGTGTAGAAATATCCCGATGCGGTAGTGTCTGCGAATTGGAGTCCTGCTGTATACAGTTCTTCTTTCACAAAAACAGGCTTAAAACGACTTTTGGAAGCATTGTCCTGAAATAAAGGGATCGAGTCCTTATCATTGATAATCCATTTCAATGACTCACTCTTTCTTTTCAGTTCAGCTTCTCTTTTGCCTACTTCCCTTACTCCGAAATCATGAGTTGTCTTAATCTGGCTCATCAATACGGATGAAGGCCCGTAGGCAGTCGAAATAAAATGCCTGTAGTTCTTGATGTCCTCCGCCATATTGCGGGCAACCAGCAGGCCACCGAGACTGTCAATTTTTTTTGCTGCCGTCAATTCCTCAGCAAGTGCTTTTGACTGCAGGACCAAATTAGCAGAGTCCCTGATTGGCCGGTGCTCCACGACCAGTGAACCGTATTCCAGTTCAGCCTCCTTCATTTCAAAAACTTTCAACGGCAAAGCTTGTGCATCCACTTTTACAAGGGATTCAAATGCTTTGGTTCGCAACATTGCCAGTTCTGTACTTACAGAAACAGAATCCTTTTTTAATCTTTGATGGAGTGTATTGATTGCTTTGTCATGGGCCACCAACTGATCATTCAGGGGCTTGATTTCCTTTTCAATTACTTCTACGCTGCTAAGCGCCCAACGCTTATAGTCCCAGATAACCAAATCATCCTTGTAGAAATCGGCTGTAGTGGCTCCCTCCTTTTTAAAATCCTTAATCTCTGTGGGATTCAGATCCTGGTTGTATCCAGTCTTGCCATACGCCAGGCTCGCACCTTTATAATCATTGAAAGTGATGTGGGCAGAGTCGTACAAATGCGAAAGTCTGTTCAATTGAAGAATGAGTGAATCATCGGCGCGCAAATACAATTCACGCATGCCGGGATAAGCACCTTGTAACCCAAGAAACACCTTCTGTGACTTCGTGTAATAACTCTCCGCTGAAATAAAATTGGACTTGATGAGGCGAATCAAAGGAATCCTGTCCTTAATTTTCATCCTTGTCTCCAGCAGCAGTTTTACATCTGATAAATTAACCCCAAACTCTCCTGTCCTGATATCCCTTCTGTTAAACATCTGGTAGTATTCCTTGTGCTTGCTCACCTCTTTTTCCGTCATCATACCGTTCGCTTTACCAAAGAAAAAAACGGCCGAATCAATGAATGAAATCAGTTTTTCTGTGGCCTTCAGTACATCCTGCTTATCGGCTTTATCCTGGTAAATAAGGCCCATGAAAAGGTAGGCATTCGGGTTGTCCGTCTCCTCCTTGAGAAACTTCTTCAAAAAGGGTTCGGCATCCTCATATTGCTTATTATTCAGCAAAACGAAGAGTTCCTTGTATTTGATTTTCTGACTAAAGGCCGGAGAACAAAGACTAATAATAAGAAAGCACGAAAAGAGAGACTTAATATTCATTTTTGAATCTAAATTGAGGCAAAATAGTCAAATAATAAGATTTGATGAATAACAAAGACCGGTCCAAAAAATTCATTTTACAAGTGGTCAATCTTCTCAAGCCACTGGCGCTGGCTGCCATTTGTGTGGTTCTCCTCCAGGTCACCGGATTAATCAGTTCCGTTTCTGACCTCGGAAACCGGGCCATCCTGATGACCGGCCTTAAAGATGCTTCCGGAGAACCCGCCGACGAAACCGAAGACTTTGATTTTCAGTTTACCATCAAAGACCTGAAGGAGAACAAAATACCATTCGATCAGTTCAGGGGTAAGGTTATTTTTCTGAATTTGTGGGCCACCTGGTGCGGACCCTGCCGTGCAGAGATGGAGGGCATTCACGACCTTTACAGAAAAGTTGATCAATCGAAGATTCAGTTCGTCATGCTCTCCATTGACCGGGATGCCGATCGAAAGAAAGTTATCGATTACATCAGTAAAAAGAATTTTACCTTCCCGACCTACATGCCCTCAGGATATCTTCCTTCGCAGCTCAAAGTGCCGGCTATACCCACCACTTTCATTATCTCTGCCGATGGGAAAGTCATACGCAAGGAAGTGGGCAGCATGCGGTATGATACACAAAAGTTTCAAAAATTTCTGGAAGGACTAGTTCAATAAATTTTGCAGTTGACATGATCTTCAGTCTCAAGAATAAAATTGCGCTCATCACCGGCGGTGGAAGCGGCATCGGCAGAGCCATCGCAGAATGTTTTGCAGGCCAGGGCGCGGAGGTTTACATCCTGGATGTCGGTGAAAAAGCTGCACAGCAAGTGGCCGATGAAATGCATGCGAAAGGATTCAAGGGCTCCTTTGCCCGTTGTGATGTGTCGGATCATCATGAGACACGGGCAGTTGTAGAACAAATCATCAAGTCTGCCGGCAAGATTGATATCCTGGTCAACTGCGCGGGAATCCCCCACGTGGCCAATCTGGAGAAGACAACTGAGGAAGATTTTGACAAAGTGTTCCGGGTCAATGTCAAGGGCATGTTCAATACCATGAATGCTGTTGTCCCCCAAATGAAAGTGCAGCAGAAGGGTGTCATCCTTAACATGGCGTCCGTCGCCTCCATCGTCGGCGTTTCCGAACGCTTCTCTTATAGTATGAGCAAAGGAGCCGTGGTGGGCATGACACTTTCTGTGGCAAAAGACTACATCAAGGAAGGCATTCGCTGCAATTGTATTTCACCCGCGCGTGTTCATACACCATTCGTGGATGGATTTATCCAGGCCAACTATCCCGGAAAAGAAAAAGAGACTTTTGAGAAACTGTCTAAAACCCAACCCATCGGTAGAATGGGGAAACCGGAAGAGGTTGCATACCTGGCATTGTATCTCTGCTCGGATGAAGCTGCCTTTGTCACCGGTTGCGACTACCCGATCGACGGCGGATTCGTCAAACTTAATTCGTAATCAATCCATAAAGCTTAACTACTATCATGAAACTAATTCGCGTAGGAGATGCCGGGAAAGAAAGACCAGCCCTCCTGATCAATGGAAAAATAATGGACGTCTCTCCTTTCGGTGAAGACTTCGGAGAAAATTTCTTTGCCACAGACGGACTGTCAAGACTTAAAAAATGGTCGGAGGAAAATCGCTCAACCCTGAAAGAATTATCTGATAATCAGCGCATTGGCACCCCCTTTCTCCGGCCGTCCAAGATCATTTGTATCGGACTCAACTATGCTGACCATGCAAAAGAAGCCAAGATGGAATTACCAAAGGAGCCGGTTATTTTTTTCAAAGCCACTTCTGCCATGACCGGGCCCAATGATTCATTAATCATTCCGAAAAACAGTGTAAAAACCGACTGGGAAGTTGAACTGGCAGTTGTTATCGGTAAAAAAACATCCTACATCACAGAAGCAGAAGCCACGCAACACATTGCCGGTTACTGCCTTCACAACGACTATAGTGAAAGAGCCTTTCAGCTTGAACGCAACGGACAATGGGTGAAGGGAAAAAGCTGCGACAGCTTTGCCCCCCTCGGACCCTTCCTCGCTACCCCGGATGAAATCAAGGATATCAATAATCTGAAGATGTGGTTAAAAGTGAATGGCACCATGATGCAGATCAGCAGTTCGCAACATCTCGTATTCAAGATTCCCTTCATTATCAGCTACCTCAGCCAGTTTATGACCTTGCTGCCGGGGGATGTAATTTCCACCGGCACTCCTGCTGGGGTTGGCATGGGAATGAAGGCGCCCTTGTATCTCAAAAAGGGCGATGTCATTGAATTGGGTATTGAGGGTTTGGGAGAACAACGTCAGGTAGCAGTTTGATCCCATGACCATTGACGCACATCAACACTTCTGGAAATACCTGCGCGAACGGGACACCTGGATCACGGACGAGATGGGTGCCCTCAAATGGGATTTTCAGCCTGAAGATCTCCATCCTCTTCTGACAAAAAACAAGATCGAAGGCTGCGTTGTTGTCCAGGTCGATCAATCAGAAAAGGAAACTGAAAACCTGATCAAACTGGCACAAAGTCACAGTTTCATAAAAGGAGTGGTAGGCTGGACTGACCTTTCATCCACCAGCGTCCAGGTAAGGCTCGAGCATTACCATCAGTTCAGTGAAGTCAAGGGCTTCCGCCACATCGTGCAGTCCGAGCCTGATGGCTTCCTTCTGCGAAAGGCTTATTGCAGGGGGATTGATCTCCTTCATCAGTATGATTTCACGTACGATATCCTGATCTATCCTCAGCACCTCCCGGAAGCACTTACATTCATTAAAAAGTTTCCCCATCAGAAATTTGTTATCGATCATTTGGCCAAGCCCCTGATCCGGGAACATAAAATCAAACCCTGGAAGCAACAGCTTCAGCAGATTGCCATGCATGAAAATGTCTATTGCAAACTTTCAGGAATGGTCACAGAAGCCGATTGGAAAAACTGGAAAGCAACCGATTTCACTCCTTACATGGAAACAGTAATGGAATCGTTCGGACCCAAACGGGTAATGTATGGATCAGATTGGCCCGTCTGCCTGCTGGCCGCCAATTATCATCAGCAATTTGATATTGTCCGCGCCTTCATCGAATCATTTTCACCATTGGAAAAGAAAGCAATTCTCGGTGAGAATGCTGTAAGATTTTATCATCTTTAAATTCAGCAAAAACTATGGATCTCCATTTAAAAGATAAAGTTTTCATTGTCTCCGGCGGCGCCAAGGGGATAGGTAAATCCATCTGTACGCTGTTGTACGAAGACGGAGCTATTCCTGTCCTGCTGGATAAAGATGAAGCTTCTGGAAATGCATTCGTCAAGCAATTCCCACGCTCCCATTTCTATCCACTTGATCTCAATGATGCTTTCGCAACCAAGAAAGCCATCGACGCTGCAGAAAAGAAACTGGGTAGAATCGACGGGCTGGTCAACAATGCCGGCTTCAACGACGATATCGGACTGGAAAAAGGGAGTCCGCAGAAGTTTTTGCAATCCCTGAACAGCAATACCGCTCACTATTATAACCTGGCACACTATTGCCTGCCGGCATTGAAAAATTCAAAAGGTAGCATTGTCAATATTTCTTCGAAAGTGGCCATCACCGGCCAGGGGAATACATCCGGTTACGCTGCAGCCAAAGGCGCCATACTTTCTCTTACGCGGGAATGGGCGGTGGAACTGCTTCCCTATTCCATAAGGGTCAACGCCGTACTTCCGGCACAAGTAATCACTCCTTTGTACGAATATTGGTTGAGTACTTATCCTGACCCCGCAAAGAAGAGAAAAGAAATTGAAGACGAGATTCCGCTGGGTGCACGAATGACTTCACCGGATGAAATTGCCAATACAGTTGTCTTCCTTTTATCCGATCGTTCGAGCCATACCACCGGTGAATGGGTGTATGTCGACGGCGGTTATGTACATCTCAATCGTGTTCTTTCCTGATTTGAATCATGCCTTCCATTCCAACTGAAAACCTGAGCGCTTCGGAAAATACTTCCGGAAAGTCTTACCTGATTCCGTTTATCCTCGTCACCAGTTTATTTTTTCTCTGGGGACTGGCGAATATTCTTAACTCGGCGCTCATTGCACAGTTTCAGCCGGTATTTGAAATTAAAAGAGCACAGGCACTGCTGGTAGAGACAGCATTTTATTTCGGCTATTTCACTATTGCGCTGCCAGCAGGGTTTTTCCTTGAAAAATATGGATACAAAAAAGGGATCATCCTCGGACTTATCCTGTATGCATTAGGTGCACTGTTGTTTATTCCTTCTGCCAAGATTCTCACTTTTGGTATGTTCCTGCTCGCGCTGTATGTCATCGCCAGCGGATTGGCCTTCCTCGAAACAGCTGCTAATCCCTATGTTACCATTCTCGGCGACAGCAAGACTGCAGTCCAGCGTCTGAATTTTTCACAATCTTTCAACGGACTGGCATTGGTGGTGGGACCCTTTATCTCCGGGCAGTTCATCTTTGCCGGCAATGAAGGAAGCCTGACTTCCATCGTGGAAAAACAAAATGCCGCCAATGCGGTGATCGGACCGTATATGTTTATCGCCGTGACGGTATTGCTGCTATCGTTTTTGTTCTGGATGATTAAAATGCCCGAGCCCCAATCGACCGGAAAACTATTCTTTAGTACCAGCATCTTCCGGCATCGTCATCTTACCATGGCCATCATTGCCCAGCTATTCTATGTTGGTGCACAGGCTGGTATCTGGGGAATCTCAATCAATTATATCATCGAGCTTCTTCCGGGCACAACACGTGAAGTGGCCTCCAAACACTACCTCGTGATTGGCACATCTCTCTTTGTTGCCGGTAGGTTCCTCGGAACATTGGTAATGACATTTATAAAAGACCATAAACTTTTGGTCATTTGTGCATTGAGTTCAATGGTGCTTTGCGCATGCG
>DAOMZK010000118.1:0-7021 GCA_035438035.1 Cyclobacteriaceae bacterium
GATCGTTTTTCGGACGCCCACCGCATTATCCCATGAATTCCAGCTGCATTGCAATTTCGCTGCCGACAATGCCTTGAATGTTTCGAAATACCGCAAGGCATTTTGCAGCGCCTCTCTGCCCCCCGCTACCATATCCGTTGCCGGATGCCCGAAATACAACAGGTTCAAATTCTTCTTTTCCTGGAAATACAACTCATCGCGATAGGGCTGAGCATTCAGCGATTTGTCTAATTCCCACAACTTCTTTTCGAATACGTCATAACAGTCGGGGCGCTCCGAATAGGCTTGAACCAGCAATTTCTTTTGCTCCATTTCTTCCTTTTCCAATTGCAACGCGACTAAATACTGCTCCAGCAGGGTGGTGAAATCCGACATCAGGTTGAGCAGTTTCTGATGGTCGTAGGCCTTGCCGGGGAACATCTTCCTGAATACCCTCTCTTTTGTCAGTACCGGTGATGCAAATTCAGGATAGTATTCCCGGAGCAAGAGATACAGTTTTACGATGGCCGGGGTGGCGTTGTAAAACGGCGATTTCAGGAACCGGAGCAGGCGCTTGAGTTCCGGTGGGGTGAGAATGCGGAGTTGGCGGAGGAGTTTGCTTTGGTGCATGTGCTTTTTCAGTTAATTTGACGAAAAGCAGCGGCTAAAATAAGAGATTATTTCATTATTCAAAAAAGAATGTAGGTGACTAATAATCAAATATTTGGATCGCAACTTCCTGAATTTTCTACAAATTCTTTCCTGATTTTGTGTTGAAATTGTCTTTGCCTGGGAAAAGTCATGCCTATATGTTCGTCCTGTCATTCTCATGGATATTCTTATTCTGGACGACTGGAGGAAGCCGAAAATCTAACACAGAGTAGGCATTATTAAAACTATGGCTGAATTATGTCAATTTCCGCAGGTAAAAAAAAGTCTTTTACGCTCAAGGGACGCCTATTGAATAAAGGCGGCACCTTGTTAAGCGGGTTCAAAATCCTGGTGCATGATAAAGACTTGTTTCGCGACGATTATCTGGGTACGGCAGTATCAGACCAGGAAGGGCGTTGGACCATAAAATTTGATTCTGCCAGTTTTTCAAACATGTTCCTTGGGATAAACTTTGATAAACGCCCGGACCTTTATTTTAAGGTGTATGATAATGACCAGGTAGTTTTGGACACCTCGGGCAATCCCATGAGAAATGTCGAAGGGTTCGAGCACAGAATTGATCTGGTGATCAACGTTAAAAAGAATCAAACATCGGTTCCAGCTTCAAACGAGTGGGAATTGATGGTAAAAATGGCGGACGGATCTTCAAAAAAATTGATCGAACTCGGCAAGGGCGATAAAATTCTGAACGGTGAGGGGAAGGAGTCCTTAATTTCATTTCTTCAAAAAATTTCCAAACCCGGACAGATGATCTATTCCATCAATGGCGGCTCGCCATTTTTGTCAGAAGAAGAGGCTATTATGACGCAGCGAGGTTGGTGCAGCCTCAATCCCCGCCTTACCCGTTCTATTCATCCCCATCTGAGAATCAGCCACTTGAAAGTTGGCGATGCGGTTTGGAAAACGGATGAACAGGGGAAGCAGCATTTGGAAGCGATCAGATCAATAGAGAAACAAGCAAGGGCAGCCTACAATAAATATTATTGCATTAATGTACGCCAGGGCGATCCTTCCATTTGGATGAATGGATTTTGCGTACTCATTAATACTCCTGAAATCAATATCCACCGCACCGCTTCCAATATTCACCAAAAGATGTCGGTCAGCGAGCAAATTGCTTTCAAAAAAAAGCTGGATGAGATGCGTCCTTTATTGGAAAAAACCTTTGGCAAGCCGGTGGTCAATGCTGCGATGAACTTGCTGAAAGACCCCCAAAAGGCTGCAGCCTCTGCCGAATATAACGACAAATTTGGGAATCCTGTCCATCCTTATTTTGAATTGAAGGACGTCACCGTACCGGGAATGATTATCGTTCCAATAAAAGGGGGCGACCCATTGCCTGACGATTTTAAGAACCTGGCAGTGGTAAACGGACACTTAGTGGTCAACGGCGCCGTAGTTCAGTTATCATTCACACAAGGCGACAACCTGTATTGGACAAGGACCCGAAGCAATGGAAGTGAGGAGAGTGGCACAATAAAATTCAGCCCTTCCCGCCATCATGGCGTTGGGGTTTTGCAAACTGGTAATTCAAAAATCCAATTTTCCGTTTTTTCAGAAATTGACTATGCAGTTCAGATGGATGATAATACGCCGTGGTATGGGTTTGCTATGCAATTCGAATTGGATGCCCAAGGGAACAGGGTAGCGGTAGGCTCGCTCAAAGATCAGGGAGGAAATATTTTGCCCGACAACGAAGTGACCGTGGCGTTATCAACGGTGACCAACCAACAAAATGTACAATTCCTGACGGCAAACGCAGAATGGAACCCTACGTGGGTAGCCTGGAACAAAGCCAAATGGATAGCGGCCAGCATTACCTGGGCTACCGACTACAAAACTTTTACAGGTACGGTGTACGAGTATGACAGCTCCCAACCGCAAAACAGGGGTATAGCACATGCCATCTCGGGTACGGCAACAAATTGGGATGACATCCTGGGATATGAACAACAGCTGACCAAACTTCAAAGCAAACCCGAAAACCAGCGTACTTTCTCAGAATTAGCCAATTCGACTGTGCCTGCGCAACCGGGATTCCAACGCGCGATGGCATTGACCGACGACACTCCTCTTACGGTGGAGGCACTCTATAGTTTGGCACCGCCCGATATGACGCAGGTGCATGAAAATTGTTTTGCCACGATTAAGAACATGATGCTCTATGTTTTACCCGACGATCAGCTGGCATGGTTCGATGAAACACGACCTTCTGTTGGCCCTGGCGAACAACTCACTCAGGATTTGGCAAATACTGCCCAAACTAATTCAGACATAAATACATTCCTGACGAACCAATTCGCGCTGGGTTATCTTACCCAGGCTTTTTCGCAAAGTACCGATCCGGATATTCAAAATTTGTTGGGTGACCAGACGACTAAGGATAAATTGGGTTATTTCTGGCAGGGAAATGGCACCAATTGTTTTCCGAATCTAAAGGGTTACAACCTGGCCTCTGCCTATGTGATGGATCAGACTTATGCCTCTATGACGCCAGGCCTTGACGCATATATGCAGGATACCGCTTCTAACTGGGGGCAACAACTGTACCTGTATTGTTTGAACCCCGCCACCCTTAATGGCCTTGCCGCTCAAAATATGATGGATAGCGGAAGTAATCTAACAAATAATCTGGCCATGAAACTGCATGCATTGTCACCTGATGCTACCGTAATAACAGGGGACAATAAAACCGTCTCCTATGCCACTTCAATTTATGAAGCCATCGTGAATGTGTGCCTGCAAAATGTATCACAGAACTTCACATCCGGCACTCAGGAAGACATGGTCGAATACCTGACCGGATTCCTACAAACGTATTTTACTGATCTGATCAACGGGACAGGGCCTTGGGCCGACGATATAAGGTCTGCTGCCACACAAGATTTGAATGATTACATGCAACAAAACGGCATTGCAAACGTAGATGCCCTTATCGTTGGTTTAAGTGATTCTATTGCAGGTTTTGCAACAATCATGGTGCAGAGTAAAACCGATCCGTTGACACGAAGATTGGACACGTTCTCTAAAAATTATCCACGGATATCAAGCGGTTTGGGCGGTTTTTTCACTTTTGCTGCCTTTGGCCTTTGTACTGCGAGTTTGTGTCAAGCAATACTGAACTGGAAAGACCTTACTCCTGTTCAAAAAGCTCAGGTTATCGTTAATACAGCATACCAGGTTGTAGTCGTATTTAACAAATTTGCTTCGTGGCGAGCCGCCAAAAACCTTACTGACCCAACAATTGACACTTCGAATAAGGTTGATGACGCTTTGGCATTAGACGGCAGCTACAGTAGCGATTCCGATTTTACGTCTTCCGGCGACAGCATAGCTTCCTCTTTAGATGAGACGTCTTCGTTATTGGATTCCCCCTTTCTTGCGAGCTCAGGACGTGCCGCTGGCGCGGTTATTAACGAAGCGGAGGGCACGGAGCAGTTGGTATCCAACTGGCAAAAAATTGCCAATATTGCAGATGTAGCAGCGAAAGGTCTGGGACTTCTCGTCATGGCGGGAGCCTGTGTAGCCACTGGTTTCCAAATTGCCGACGATTTCAAAACAGATCAGCCTTGGGATATCAAAGTACTGGATATACTCGAAGAAGTATCAAATGGAGTGTGCTTTCTTATTTCAGCGGGTGCTACCATCGCTGGAATTGCTGGCGTAGAAGTGGCGTCCTTTATTCCGATAGTTGGAATTGTCGTTGCCGTAGTAGGCATTATCATAGCCTTAGTCTTGACGTTCATACATCGCAAACCGCCCCCAACGCCGGAAGAAATATTTGTACAACAGCATTGCGTACCTTTTGTCAATGGGCTGGATTCTCCTCCGCAAAGTTGGCTGGACAATAGACAAAACGCCCAGAATTACCTGAATACCAGCCCGTCTTCTTAGGGCGAGGCGGCTCGTTACTGGTGCATTTCATCGTTTCGTCAGCGCATACCTGGTTCTTCAAAATTTCCGGCTTTCGGGAATAGGGCGCGAAATTTTGAAATGCACCCCATTTTCTTCAAAGTTAAAATCTTTCTGTAATGGACTATAATTCAATTCAGGCGGTAGTGACTCAAATTGCCGCGCAACCAACGAGCTATTTCTCTCAGCAGTTGTTGACCGCAGTACAAAGTTCCAATAATGGCGTAAGCAATGCACTTTTTGGAGGGACATCGCAAGCTGCACTTCCCAATTTGGCAGGAATTTCCTCTCTGAAAGGCAAAGCGGACGCGTCTATGGGTGTGCTTTCTACTTTTTCATTAATCTACGTATCCTACGTGATTTCAACCAATTCGACGTATGGCTTTAATAAAACCATTCAAAATGTTTCTTTTGGCGACGTCTCAAATTGGATAAACAATAACTCCAGCAGTGTCGGTATGGCTATGTTTCTGGATTATTTGGCAGCATCCGACAAACTGGCACCCGCATTTACAGACGCTAACGCCACACAGCAGTCGGCTCAAGTGATTGTGGACAACCTCGGTTCGAAAGATGCATTTGAAATGCTCATCGCCCAGTTGCAACATGGAAATACCAGTGCTTCCGTTTTTCCGGCCAAAGTATTTTTAGTACTCCTGAACGCCCTTGACAACGGTGGAACCAAGTTTACCAGCCTGCAATCAGCATGGCAGCAAAGCAGTTATTGGGACCTTGTGTCGGATTGGGCAAGCATCAATTGGTTTGATACTGTTTCCGTAGGTTTCAACCAGAATGCTTCACAATACAATGTGGTCAATCAGGCAGTTAGTACAGCTTGTTCCAATGCTTCCAATGTGTCTTCCAAAACAGAAATGGAATGTCCGATGTGTTCAGGAGGGCCTGCGGCAACTTGCCCACCCTGCTACGAAGCAACAGTAGGTACTACCACGACCTACGGACAGCCTTTGCTGGATTGGTTAAATAGCAGTAGCGGCCCTCTGTCATTGGGGTACCGCTCCGGATCAGGGCCTGACAATGTCGTCACCACCGGCAATGGCGACGGCGGCGGCGGGTGTCTGTTGGTGGGTACCAGGGTACTTGCAGCCGACGGATCGTGGATACTGATAGAGGATGTCAAACCGGGCGCCAAACTACTCAACGGCAAGCAGGAAGTTGTGGTCGTTTCTTCCGAAACTGTCGTCAACCACGAAGTAGATGCGGTATATGGAATCAACGATGATGAGCCTATGATGTCCAAAGAACATGCGGTTATGACCCAGCGCGGCTGGTGCAGCCTGAACCCCGAATTATCCATGAGCCTGAACCCCCATATCAAGGTCGGATTGCTCTCACTCGGCGACGTCGTTTGGAGGATGCAAACCGATGCTAAGGGCAACAGGAAGATTGTGCTTGAAGAAGTTAAGGATATTAAGCATCAATTATTTGAAAAAGGAGCGAAAAAAACCGGAATTTCCTTCAACCTTGGAAGCGGTGGGCATACAATCTGGGCTAACGGTTATTGCACTTTAGACAATTTTCCGGAGTTGACCGCAGGCAAGATAGCCCACAACCTGAAGCACAACATGAGCGGCAAAGAGGGGGCGCAACTTCTTGACGGACTCAAAAAAGCAGCTCCTTTGTTTGAAAAAGTGCTGGGAAGCGCTTCTCTCGAAAGTATTGTGGAGGTTTTCAAAAATGGAAATGACCTTCCCGACACGGGTTTTATCAGCCCCCACAAAGATTTGAGCAACCTGACAATCCCGCATTTAATCCCTTCATTTAAAAGTTCAGATCATCGGTCCGATATCTCCAGTCTTTCGATCATCAATGGTAAAATGTTGATCAACGGGCAGCCCGCAGATACGCATACGGACAAAGACCATCTGTATTGGACGCGTCAAAATTCCAATGGCGAAATGGAACATGGCGCCCTGCGGTTTTCTCCCAACCGCCTCTCAGCTCATGGGATGATGACTCTTGGAAATGATACAACGGCGGTTTCGGTGTACACAAAAGTAGATTATAACACCACTTACGGAGACAATAATGCTCCCTGGTATGAATTCGAAATGGGGTTCCAGCAAAATGACGATGGAACAAAAACCCAATACGGCCAACTACTGGATGAAAATGGACAAGTGATGGACACCAATAATTATACGACAGCTTTTGGACTTGTAAAAAATCAAGATAACCAGACGTTGATGACGGTTGATATTGAATTTAAACCAACATGGGTCGCGTGGACAAAATTCAGGTGGATTGCAGCAACCTTCACTTTTACCAACGATTATCAGTCGTTCACCGGAGCAGTATATGAATACGACAATACCAAACCCCAAAACAGAGGTCAGGGTTACCCGCTGCGCGGTGTGTATGCTCCAACTTCAGCACTGAACGCTCAAAATAAAGCCCTTACCAGCATGTACATGGCACAACCTGTACAGACGGAAGCATT
>DAOMZK010000119.1:0-7012 GCA_035438035.1 Cyclobacteriaceae bacterium
GTAGAGAATGGACATCAGGAGAGATATCTGGTCAAAGTTATCGCGGAGTTCCTCGCGAAGGGCTTCCTTCAGGTATTTAAAATGGTCATCATCTGTAAGTTCTTCCTGTGCGCATTGGTTCCAGAGCGTCTTGCCGATTTCGGTATCAAGAAGATCCATTACCTGCCTGCGTTCACGTCCCTTGGCATTATAGTTTGTGTATCGCAGTGAATAGAATATCTGTTTTACAACACGCTTATCCGGATAATCTGATTTTTTCCAGAGCAACTGCCAGGCTTCTTCGCCACCGATGTGTCCCATGATCTGCACAATCTTCAACATCACCTGGTCGGACTGGCCTGAACGATAGAATGCAGCGTCGAGCACCGGAAGGACAGGTGCTCCCGCTTCTTTCAAGGCGGCTGTTACCTGGTTGCTGTACAACGGAGAGGAAAGCATATCAATCATCACCGGCCAGGTCTCAGGGCGTTTTATTTTGCGCGCTGTCTGGATGGCTTCATTTCTTACTTTTTGATCGGCATCGCGAAGCAATTCAAGGAGGATGAAGATGGTGCGCTGACTGATTTGTTTGCGCAGCAATTTCACGGCAAGGATTCTGTCGGATTGCTTGATGGACTTGCCCAGTTTCATCAGTTTGTCAGCTGAGATGGACAGCAGATCGCTGTCTTCCGCCAATCCGGCAGCTTGTTTGGCAAGCCCCTGAATTTCATTGTCACTGCGCGTGTCCAGTTCCAGCTCGTGAATTTTTTCGTCCGCGAATTTTTTAACCTTGCGCAAATCGCTGCTCGATAATTTTAAAAGAGAGTTTTCAAAAAGTGCGGGCTCCAGTTTCTCCATGAGCTTGAGCCCATAGATTACTTTTTCTTCTGCCGTACTGTTCACTTCCTTTTCAAGGACGCTGTTTAGTGTAAACTCTCTGACCACGTGGCCTTCGACAGAAGAACGGTTGCGCTGCAGGGAGCTCTGCAGGGTATCGCGGTATCCGTGATACATACGATTGGTAATCAGGTACCAGGCCACCAGCAACGGTAGCGTAAATAGGGTAACGTATAAGAGGTTGAAGAAATCAAACTGATTGATCAATACAATCAACCCCCCGGCCAGGATATTGGCAAAGGCCGTGACAATCCCTTCAATTTTAGTTTGCGCATCCAGCTTGATCGATTTCTCAATGGGCACATAATAGAATTTGAATACAGGCGTATCCAGTGAGTCTCTCAACATATTTACAAACAACTTACACATAGCAAGGGCCAGGAAGAAAAACACCACCGAGTCTTTATCCTTGGCAATAGAGGCATCAAAGCCGAAGAAGAATCCAAGCGCAAGTGCGCCACCCGTAAATACAATAAGCAGGAGTGGGTTGATAATAAGTGAGACGCGCAAGCCATATTCTTCCTGAATGCGGTCGCTGACGAATGTTCCAATCACGTATCCCACAATTACAACAGTTGCTTCAAAGAGACTCAGAAACACAGGTAATTCAGTGGGAGTAAATTGTACTGTAGTAAGGTTGTAAAATGAATAGTCGATGAATCGTAAGGCTATCAAAGAAACGGTAATAAACCCTGCAAGGAGCATAACATACCGATAGGAGATAAATTGAAAAATGTTGAGTTTTTTATTCTCCCTTTCATCCATAACCCCAGGTGCCAGAGATGCTTTGCTGAGGTATTTGCTGCCAAGAATGATAAAAAGAAAAAGAAAAATTATAAGACTAATTAACCCTATGGTGAACAGGTATTCTATCTGAACACCCAAACTCAACATAACAGGGATGGTGAAGAATGCGAGAATCTGCGCGATATCCATACCACCGTCCACACTACCGATTACCCGTTTTTGCTGGCGCAGGGTAAACAACCGGTTAAAGGATCCCCAGAACACCAGGTTGCTAACGAAAGTAAACGGAAGAATCAATGAGAAGCCTATATAATAGAGTGATCGGATATCCTGAACGTAATTTTTTCCAAATTCAAGAAACGCAGTAGCGCCGATGATCAATAGCAAAAAGAAGGCTCCCAGGTATCGGAATGAAATCCTGTCCACCAGGATATTGAAAAGGCCCGTAGCGATGAACCCAAATGCCCCACCATACATGATAGCCTTGGGCAAATCATACTTCTCAGATATTGAGGTGTCACTCAAAAAGAGGGTCTGTGCCGCAACCGCAACTGTTGCGAGGAATAATCCCATAAAAAAGCTGATGGTCAGCAGGAGGGCGACAGGTCCAGTCTCCTCCTTTTCAACACCAAGAAATCTGGTCAGCCGGTCGAACATGGCTCTCTGGGTTTAAGTTTAAAGTTCAATATCAAACTATTCGTCGAAAAATCCTATTAATTCCTTGATTTCAGGGGATTGGAATTAAGTTCTGGTTAATAGTCAGTTAGGTCTGACTTGGAAAAATGGGTTTAACCAGTCGTCTGATTATGTTATGACATGACAGAAACTGAAATCAGTGGAAATTTGAATTATCAGGGTAGTAAAAGAGAACTGTCGCCATAACTAAGGAACCGATAATCATTGTCCATGGCTTCCTGATAGACTTTTTTCCAATCAGGACCCAGCCATGCGGCAATCAGAAGCAGCAATGTTGACCCGGGTTGATGGAAATTGGTGATCAAACCGGTACAGATTTTGAAAGTATAGCCAGGAAAAATGAATATCGCCGTAGAACCCGTAAGTTCCTCATGATCATGATATTCCATGTATTGAAGTACAGCTTTAAGGGAATTACTTACTGTAGGAAATGATTCCCGATAATCATAGGGCAGTAAGGAAGGAATTTCAAATTTGGCTTCAGGATCGTCAATCAAAAGTGTGCCATACCAGTATAAACTTTCAAGTGTTCGCATGGCGGTGGTCCCCACTGCAATGAACTTTTTGTCAGGACTGAGTAGATTAAGGATAGTCGATTTACGGATAATGATCTGCTCCTTATGCATGGTGTGATCGACAGCATTTTCAACCTTGACGGGAAGAAATGTGCCTGCGCTCACATGGAGTGTAAGAAAGTCATACACGAGCCCCCGTCGTTCAAGTTCTTTTAACATTGGTTCGGTGAAGTGAAGTCCGGCGGTTGGGGCAGCCACTGCACCTGGATGATGGGAATAGACAGTTTGATAACGCTGTTTGTCGGACGCATCAGTTTGTCGTTTGATGTAAGGAGGGAGTGGAACAAAACCAGCCTCGTCAATGATTTCTGCGAAAGACAGGTGGGCTGGTGCCCAGGTAAATTCCACAAGGCCGTCCTGACGATCAATCAATCGTGCACTAAGCAGGGCTTCGTTGGTTAATTGCTTTTGCAAAATGAGTGAGTCAGGCCAGCGTTTGAGATTGCCAATTGTACACTTCCAGACAGATTGCCCACCGGCTACCATTGCCTGTGATAATACCGGAGAAGGCCCAACAGGATTTAATAAGAATACTTCGATTTCAGTTCCTGAATCTTTTTCAAATAGAATTCTGGCGGGAATAACTTTGGTATCATTAAAGAAGAGGAACCCGTTATGGGGAAGATAATCAGGCAATTGCGAGAAATGTGAATGAGATATGACGCCTTTGTTATAGATCATCAGTTTTGCCTGTTCCCGCTTCGAAGCAGGATACCTGGCAATTTTTTCATCAGGCAACTCATAGGAGTAGTCCTGTAACCGAATAGGAGGCAACTTGTGAGGCATCCTTCAAAATTAGACCGGAGATTGTATTTGCCGCGCATCAATGCCATATTCGTACGATCATGGCGCTTCAAACATCTTTTTTTAAGAAAACACTGCATTTTGCGTTCAAGGCCCGCACTTCCAGGGGCTCGATGAAACATCGGGATGTTTGGTATTTCAAGGTTTGGGCTAGTGGAGACGAGGATTTTTTTGGCATCGGGGAGGCAGGACCTCTGCCTGGATTAAGCCATGAAAAAGACGAGGAGGTTGAAAAGGAATTGGAGGCTGTCGGTAAGTTCGTTTCAATAAATATCGACCCCAATCATCTTCCCTCGACGGTGGAAGAGATTCACAGCATGATCAAGCCTTTGAATTTATCCTCTTCAGTGACATTTGCGGCAGAGGTTGCTCTGCTTGATCTGAAGCACAAGGGGTCCCGGATAATCTTCAAGAATGACTTTTTAAAGGGTGTTGCCATACCCATTAATGGGCTGGTATGGATGGGTGGACTCGATGAGATGCTGTCGCAGGTAAGCATTAAGATTGATGACGGGTTTAATTGTATCAAGCTTAAAATAGGCGGGACTAATTTTGAGAAAGAGGTTGATATTCTGCAGTTTATACGAAGAAAGTATTTCCGGGATGTCATCACCATACGCCTCGATGCCAATGGAGCCTTTAAGCCTTCAGACGCATTATACAAGTTGGCCGACTGCGCCCGTCATGATATTCAGTCCATCGAACAGCCTGTCAAAGCGGGATCAACTATTCTTCCTGAATTGTGTAGAAAATCGCCCATTCCCATTGGCCTTGATGAAGAATTGATTGGTATCTATAAGCATGACGACAAGATCAGACTTCTCGAACGGATACTGCCTCAGTTTATCGTTCTGAAACCTACTGTGCATGGTGGCCTTGAAAGTTGTAAGGAGTGGATAAAGCTGGCAGAGGAAAGAAAAATTGGTTGGTGGCTGACATCAGCGATGGAGAGCAATATCGGACTGAATGCAATTGCACAGTTTACCGCTGAGTTTAAGATTACTACACATCAGGGCCTGGGGACCGGGATGATCTATAGCGACAATATCCCGTCACCACTCGAAGTATATAAGGGCGGTTTACGCCACAATTCCCAAGAAAATTGGGATTTATCAGAAATAAACTAAAAATATTAGCTTTTCTTTTGTTTGATATGAATTTTAGTACTTTATTTGACTAAATAATTTAGTCATGAAGCTAAAACTCTCAAGCAAACGCCTTTCTTCTGGTCGTTTTCAGGTAAATTTTTCTGCTGAAGGATTTCAGAAACCATGCTATGGTTATTTGTTGGCGGATCCCCAATCCACGGTTACCGATGTGATCGAAAAAATCAGCAGGCATGTTCGGGCTATGCAAAGCAGAGACTTCTATTTTCAACGGAATCTTTTATCGCTGCATTCCCGAAATGTACATTCTGGCCGTATCCTTTTATTTACAAAATGAATATGGTGAAGCTCAACGAAAATATCCGCCACCTGCGCAAGCAACTGGGTTTAACCCAGGATCAGTTTGCCCAGCGATTGGAGATCAAACGTTCCCTGGTAGGTGCGTATGAAGAAGGCAGGGCAGAGCCCCGGCTGGAATTGCTTCAAAAGATGGCAGTTATGGCTGACTTGTCAGTAGATCTGTTGATCGGCAGAGACATTACCAAGCTCAAGGAGTATGAGAAGAAATCACTGCGCTCCAAAGAAGTGCTTGTCGTCACAGTAGACGACAATCAACGCGACAACATTGAACTTGTACCGCAACGGGCAGCCGCAGGATACCTGAATGGATACGCTGACCCGGAGTACATCAAAGAATTACCCCGGTTTAAACTTCCCATGCTCAGTCAGGGCACCTATCGTGCATTTGAAATTTCCGGAGATTCGATGTTGCCAATTTTGCCTGGAACAATTGTGATCGGAGAGTGGGTGGAGAATTTTAGAAATTTAAAAAATGGCAAACCCTATGTTCTGGTAACTGAAAGAGATGGAATAGTGTACAAACGGGTCTTTAATTATCTCCAGGACAGCGGGAAACTTTTTTTGGTATCCGACAACCGCCAATATGCCCCATATCAGATTGATGGTGGGGAAATTATGGAGGCCTGGGCGGCCAAGGCTTTCATTAGTCTCACATTCCCTGATGTGGATACAAAAAATCAAATGTCTATTGAACAATTGACAGGTGTTGTCTCTGAGCTTCAAATGGAACTGACCAAGCTGAAATCCAAGTAACTGTAAAAATATTTTCTTAGCTGAAAACTTCTCTGTCCCTCTGTGAAAGGAGGGCAGGGATTTTTTTTGATAGTCAGTCTCGGATTATATTTTTACTCAATACCCGTTGTAAGTACTCCGCGAACGGTGGCCATAGTGTCAATCTTCTGCGTGGCCGTTTCTATAAAAGCAGATGTCTTTAGAATTTTTTGAGGGACTTCATATTTTGAAAGACGCAATTCAAGTTCATCCCGTAAGTTGGATTCAAGAGCAGATTGAATTTCTCCTTCTATGAATATCACAACTTTCTCACCGAGATGAGTATCCGGTACACCGGTCACAAAAAAGCGGTTTTGAACTTTGTGAATTTCAAAAACGTCTTTGATTATTTTTTCAATTTTTTCAGGTTGAACCTTAATGCCACCGCTGTTGATGACCTTGTCTGCCCTCCCGGACCATTGAAACTGGGTATCAGACAACATGGTTACGAGGTCATTCGTGATTACCGGAAGAGGACCGAGATGATCGGCCTGAACGGTGAGGCATCCACGGGAATCGATATGGAGAGAAATGCCTGGCAGGGCCTGAAAAAAATCCTGGCGGTCGGGGCCATTCAGTTTCTGAACAGCGATGTGGGTAATGGTTTCGGTCATCCCATACGTCGCATACACGGACCCAGCCACACCTTGTAACCGGTTGATTGTGGATTTATCAAGTGGTGCTCCTCCAATGATAAGATTTTTTATTGCATCGAGTTTTTTCCGATGCCTGTTAAGTGTGGTGATAAGTTGAAGGGGAACAAGGGCAGCAAAATCTATTGTGTCCGTAATCAATTCCAAGGGATCTGATGAAGGTTTCACGATCACCATGTTCAGGCCTGTGATCAGGCTGCGCACCAACATCATGGCGCCCGCTATAAATTTCACATCGAGGCAGACCAGGGCGGTATCTCCTTTTGAGTATTGAAGCGCTTCTTGCGTGAGCAGGGCGCTGCGGGTCATCTGGTCACGGTTGAAGCTTATTTTTTTTGGTGTGCCCGTCGAACCTGAAGTTTGAAATTCAAAAATGGATTCACCTTGCAGCCAGCGGGAACAGAATTCAATTGCATTTTTATCC
>DAOMZK010000120.1:0-7001 GCA_035438035.1 Cyclobacteriaceae bacterium
GTCAATCTTTTCGGCACCGACAAGCCGGGCATTATCACTGGTAAGACGCAGGGCGGATTGTATCTGCGAAGAAACGACAATGGCCAGGTCTTGTCCGAAAAGCCAAATGTTCTGATATTTCCCAATCCCGTTCCATTCAATCAAAGCTTTTCTATCAGCGCCGACCGCAACATGACCATGAATATTTTTACGGTATTAGGCCAGTCCATAGGCAAATCCCAGTTCCTTCCTGCCAACCAGGTCATTGTCTTCCCGGTACAGGGAATGGCGCCGGGTGTTTACATAGCACGGTTCTCTTATGGTTCAAAAACAATCTCTCAACGATTTGTAATTCAATAGTCAGGCATGCCCGATATAGCGTTTCTCTTTGATATGGATGGCGTGATTGTGGACAGCAATCCCTTCCACAAAATTTCACTCATTCAGTTTGTAAGAAAGTATGGATTTGATTTTACTGAGCAACAACTGAAAGAAAAGGTGTTCGGACGCACCAACGGGGAGTGGCTGACCAATCTCTTCGGGCCTATGCCTTCCGCCAGGCTGCGCGAAATGGCAGAGGAAAAGGAAAAACTTTTCAGGGAAATGTATGCCAGGGATGTCAAGCCTGTGCCGGGCCTCATTTCATTTTTGGAAAAGCTGGAGCAGCAAAAATTCCCAAAGGCGATTGCCACTTCTGCGCCTTCATCGAACGTGGAATTTACATTGGATGGCACTGGCACGCGTCGATTTTTTAAAACCATACTCGACGATTCATTCATTATCCTCAGCAAGCCGAATCCGGAGATTTATCTCAAAGCCGCTGCTGCGCTGAAAATGCCACCCGAAAAGTGTATCGTGATTGAAGACTCACTTTCCGGGCTGGAGGCGGGAAGAGCAGCAGGATGCAAAATAGTTGGCATCACCACTACGCATAGCCCGGAAGAACTGGTGCATGCTGATTGTGTGATTGAAGATTTTATTGACCTGGATCCGATGACATTGATAAAAAATACCGGGATATTAAAAACAGCCTGATCAAATCAATTTATGCTCATAGGCATACTTGATCAGACCCACAAGTGAGGTTGTATTCGTCTTCCTGAAAATATTCTTACGGTGTGTCTCCACTGTTCGCTCACTGATGAATAATTCGTCGGCCATTTTCTTGTTAGAATACTCTTTCGCAATCAATCGCAAAATATCCCTTTCCCGGTCTGTCAGAAGTGCCTGTTCCTCCGCGGGATGGTTTACATCATGCATGAGCAGTCGGGTGATTTCCGGACTCACATACGGCATACCCAGTATCACCTGTTTGATCGCGTTTTTCAATTCAAACTGTTGAATATTCTTCAGCAAGTATCCGTCCACACCTTCTTTCAACATGCTTTTCACGAGGTGCGATTCATCGTGCATGCTGAGCGCTACCACTTTGGTCTGTGGATAATCCCGTTTGACAATGCGCGTAACCTCAAGACCCGAAATGCCGGGCAAAGTGTAGTCCGTTAATAAAATATCCGGCGGGTCTTTTTTTATGAATTCGATTACTTCCTCTCCGGATCCCAATGCGGCGAGGACAATAAAGTCGGGATCATTTTCGAGTAATGATACCAGGCCATCCAACACAATGCGATGGTCATCAACCAATACCACTTTTATCCTTTTGCCGC
Source organism: Cyclobacteriaceae bacterium (assembly GCA_035438035.1). GTDB lineage: Bacteria > Bacteroidota > Bacteroidia > Cytophagales > Cyclobacteriaceae > ELB16-189. Next base: position 1,647 of record DAOMZK010000120.1, read on the forward strand.
CTTTCATAAAGGATAAAAATAGACGGTCTATGTAGTCATCTGCAAGTGTCAAGGCAGGAATTGAAGTGGGATATTGGAAGGATGATATGATTTAGGGAGCTTTTTGATGCTGAAAACCAAGATCAGCATCACTGCCACCACAGAAAAGAAAAGGGCCTGGAGGGGTGGATTGATCCATCCAAAACCCAGATAATCCATCAGGAAAGAAACAACCACAGATAACACAGCCCCTATTCCGGCCCACAACCCGATCCTCCCTGCATCCTTGCCCGACTTGAAATTCGCCCGGCATTTGTCCTGGAGATGATGGTGAAGAACCCTTACAAATAGGGAATATCCTGAAGATTGACTTTCTTTTTTCCCCTGATCAGTAAAGGTCCAGCTTGGAATCGCAATTTGACCATAACCGTCTGCATCAAGGTAAATTGAATACTCTGAATGGGTATTCACATCCATTCGTACCATAAAGATATTGGCGTAAGCAATTTTTTGCTCGGTCGTACCTTTTCGCAATGAAAGACTGTAGTCACCAAGATGGATACTGGTCACTTCTGAATGGGGCGATAATTTGAAGGTGTACTCCAAAAATATATTTTCATGAAGGTGCCCCGGCTGTTCATGAAAAAGAATACCTCCATCGAGGTATTTTTGTCTCCGTGCCAGTACGGATCAGGCGGCCAATGTTGCGTTTTCGACGGGAATGGTAATGATCAGGGTTGTTCCCTCCCGCCCCGGAGCGGAGTCAATTTCAAGGTGGCCCCTGATCAGTCCCAATCGCGAATGAATATTTTTCCATCCGTTACCCTGACCCTGTATCAAAATGGCAGGGTCAAAACCCTTTCCATTATCTTCAATTGTGACCACCAACTCATCATGATGCTGCACCATCTGTATGGTAATGCGGTTTGCGCCACTGTATTTTAAAATATTATTCACCCATTCCTGGGATATCCTGTATAAAGCAATTTTTTGTATGGCCGACATCTCCTGATTGACGTCGAATGATTGTACGGAGACCTGCACTTTGCCCGTACGATTTATTCTGTTGGCAAATTCCGTTAGCGCTTCCTTCAACCCGCTATTGATTAACACCTGTGGCATCAGGTTGAATGCGATTTTCCGGATTTCAACATTCATTTCATTCAAAATACTGACCGCTTCATCAACTTTATTCTGCTGTGCGGGCACATGGGACAGGTTTAGGCGCAAAGCAGAGATCATCTGGCCCATGCCATCGTGAAGGTCTGCTGCAAAACGCTTTCGCTCATCTTCCTGAGAAGTAATCACAGCCTGCAACTGAACCTCCTTTAAGGCGGTGCGTGTTGCTTCCAATTCAGCTTGCTGTTTAAGTTGAATGCGATTCCGCCACAGGTAGCCCACACCTACCAGGCCTAACAAAACAACGACCAGGGAAACCGTGATGAGTTGGTTGCGCTGCAGCCTGAAATCCTTTATCTCATTTTCATGCGTGAGCAACCTGATCGCATTCTCCTTCTTTTCCGTTTCAAAACGGGTCTGCAGTTCAGCAATCTGCTTTGATTTCTCCTGCTCGAATAATGAGTCTTTTACTTCCACATACCGCTGATGTTCCACTAATGCCTCTTTAAAGTCTCCCCTTTTTTCATACAACGATGCGAGTTCCTTACGGCCCTCCATTACCTGTTCACGCGCTCCTATTTTCTGCGCGGTGGTCAACCCCCGTTGTACATTAATGAATCCGTCTACAAGCTTTCCCGTACGCCGGTCAATTCCGGCCAGGTAAATGAGAAAAAAAGAAAGCTCCTTCTTGTTGTCATACTCTTCCAGCAACTTCAAAGATTTCATCATATTCCGTTCGGCTTCCTTTTCATTGCCAAGCTTATCATACGCCATGGCGACATTTCCCAATGAGGTGGCGAGAAATTGTCTTACATTCTGTTCTTCAAATTCACGGGTGGCCAACAGTGAATAGTAAACCGAACTATCATAGTTGGGTAAATAAAAATAAACTGAGCCCAGGTTGGCATGACAGGCCGCAACCCCGAATTTATTCCCGATAGCCCGGTAAATCGTAAGGGCCTCATGATAATAACCCACCACCTTCCGATATTCTTTCTGTGCTTTCAGTACGATGCCAATATTACTGATCACCATGGCAATCTTTGACTGGTCACCCAGTCTTTCAAAAATCCGGCGGGCTTCAAAATAATATTCAAGTGCCTTTTGGTAATCCCCCATCTCATCATAAATGACGCCGAGGTCATTCAGTGTTTTTGCAGTTTTAGAATCATCCCCTATTTGCTTTTTTAATTCCAGGGCTTCCAATTCGAATGTCAGGGCTTGACTATAATTACCCTGTGCTTCATGCGTTACCCCTACATAGTTGAGTGCTTCAGATTCAAGAACTTTGTTCTTTGTTTCCCTGGCCAGTTTCAACCCCTCCAGGCCATATAATCTGGCCGTATCCGCATTTACAAAGCGGTATTCCCAGCATAAGTCCAACAGGGTTCTTATTCTGGTTTCATTGGCAGATTTGGGTAATAATGCCTTTAGGCTATCGATATCGGTATTCTGGCCTGCCAGGGTACTTGCGGAAAGGACAATAATTGATGCAAAAAGATATTTCATCCTAAAAAGTAAGTAAAACAAGGCTCAGCCGAAGGGCCATTCTATTATTTTCAATCTGACTTGGATAATTAGGGGTGTTTTATCGATATTTGCAGTCCTTTTTAAGGAAATAGTTAAAATTCAATGAGTTATGGCAAGGGTTTGTGAAATCACAGGAAAGCGTCCGCACGTTGGAAACAAAGTTTCCCACGCCAACAACAAGACTAAAAGGAGATTTTATCCTAATCTTCAAACCAAGCGTTTCTTCCTTCCTGAAGAGAATAAATGGATCACTTTAAAGGTTTCTACAAAAGCCATTAAGACCATTAATATTAAGGGCATCACAGCCGTAATGAAAGAAGCGAAAGAAAAGGGCTTCCTGGCAAACTGATAAATACAAGCGATCATGGCAAAGAAAGGCAACAGAATTCAGGTAATCCTCGAGTGCACCGAGCACAAAGCAACCGGCCTGCCGGGAATGAGCCGGTACATCACTACGAAGAACCGCAAAAACACAACGGAGCGTATTGAATTGAAGAAATACAACCCGGTAATGAAGAAATATACTTTACACAAGGAAATTAAGTAATCATGGCAAAGAAAGTTGTTGCATCCCTCAAGAAAACTGACGGAAAAAATTTCGCGAAAGTAATCCGCGCCATTAAATCTGAAAAGACCGGCGCCTATACCTTCCGCGAGGAAATTGTACCCGCCGAGTTAGTAAAAGAAACACTGGCCAAGAAAAACTAATTGGCTTACCCGTCATAAAAAAAGTCCCTCCCGGAAATCGAGAGGGACTTTTTTTATCCCTAAACCACAGGCTAATTACAGGTTCTTCATACATTACATTGTAAACCAGTCCGCTTCCCACACTGGAAAAAGCGGATCAACCTATGTCACTATTCAGCAATTTATTTTCTCGTGATAAAAAGGATTCCCTTGACAAGGGCCTTGAAAAATCCAAGGAGAGCATTTTCAGCAAACTCAGCAAGGTGCTGGTCGGCAAGTCGACGGTGGATGAAGCGGTGCTTGATGAACTGGAAGAAATACTGGTGGGCTCGGATGTAGGGATTGAAACTACCATTAAAATTATTGAACGTATCCAGCAACGAGTCGCCCGGGATAAGTACGTTGGCACTGGTGAACTGGATAAGATACTCCGAGAGGAAATTGCTTCACTCCTGTCCGAAAATAAAACCGAGGAATTGAAAGATTTTGAAACTCCTGTGGGCGTAAAACCATATGTGCTCCTGGTAGTGGGTGTAAATGGAGTCGGAAAAACCACCACCATTGGTAAACTGGCAGCACAATACAAAAAGAATGGCAAGCAAGTCCTGCTGGGGGCGGCCGATACTTTCCGCGCAGCGGCAGTAGACCAATTGAAATTATGGGGCTCGCGCATAGGTGTTCCGGTGTATGCCAAGGGAATGAATACCGATCCATCGGCTGTTGCATTCGAAACGATCCAGGAAGGATTAAGCCAGGGATCAGACGTTATTATTATTGATACCGCCGGCAGGTTGCACACTAAATCCAATCTTATGGGTGAGTTGTCCAAGATCAGGAGAGTAATCCAAAAGTTGATCCCGGATGCACCGCACGATGTTCTCCTTGTTCTGGATGGAAGCACTGGCCAAAATGCGATAATCCAGGCGAGAGAGTTTACAAAGGCTACCGATGTAACCGCGCTGGCCATTACCAAACTCGATGGCACAGCAAAAGGCGGCGTCGTCATCGGCATTTCGGATGAATTTAGAATTCCGGTAAAATTTATCGGCGTGGGGGAAAAAGTCGAGGACCTGCAGGTCTTCAACAAAATGGAATTTGTGGACTCACTTTTTAGGCGTCACTGATTGGTCGGACTTAAACGGAATTCTCCAGAAAACCTGGTAATTAAATCCCCAGGTCTGTCCATTGTTGTACCCATATCCGGGCACTTCCGCGGGAACCATTTCGGGAGAATTGGAAGTACTCAAACCAAATTTCAGACGGGCTGTATATCCCAGCCACAAACCATTCCATATTTTGATCCTGATACCGGTAACCGCCTCGACCCAATGCGCCGAAACATTGGGATTATAATACGTCACATCATTTATAGAACCATAGATTGGATCTGTAATCGATGTATGGAGACGCTCCCAGAAAGTTGAGGAGGCGTACCGCGCCCCAAGGAAGATCATATTATGGTCCGGATCTTTTTTGAGAAGGTTAACGTCAAATCCCACCCGGAAATAATTTCCTGAATTTTCATATTGTCTTTCCGTAGAACTGAATGTCTTTCCCCATGATCCATAATCTACCGCCAGGTAATACTTGTACACATCCACATCAGCATTCATCTCCCATCCCCGGTAATCACGGGATGTCGCCGCCTTGATCAGACTGAGTACGTCGGTTCCAATCCGCAAACCCGATGGGATAAAACTGTACTTCACGGTATCCACCACTTTTTTGGTTGGTACAGTTTGCTCGGGAGGAGGCTCAGTCGGTGGAGCCACATTTTGTGCAGCCGCACTGATGCCAATCATAAGGACCAATATGTTACTTAGTAATTTCAATATTGGTTACAGTTGGAAAGGATACCGTCTTATTTGTCACTTTGGGATCAGCGCTAAATCCGGAAAACTGCTTCACCTCCAGCAGCTTGAATTCCTGCAGATTTCCGCATTCCTTGTGGTAGTTTACGCTGCTTCGTTCATAACCCAATGTGATGACACTTGTCTTCTTTTTGTATTGAAGGTAAAATGTTGTGTTATCAGAAGCGGG
>DAOMZK010000121.1:0-6956 GCA_035438035.1 Cyclobacteriaceae bacterium
CGAACAAGCCTGGTGGTACTCCCCAACCGGAGATTGGAATATCCGGACTGACAGCGAACACCGAGACAATTGTCTGCGGGTATTGTGTAGAATAAAAAAATGGAACGCATTCCTGTGCTTACAGAAATGGTCGAAAGACAGAAATTAAATTCGGGGAGGCTGGAAAATTTCTCCGAGGTAAGATGTGGGAAGCTGTTCGTGACTAAAGAAAAAAAGTTTTTCAGCAGAGACAGGCGGTGACGGTGCAAAAGTAAACCGCTGGCTGGGTACTGCAGGAGCCGATGTAGCCGAGGCATGGTGACAGTCCTTGAACGGCAAACTCATGTCCTGGTCATCGTGCGCAACGTCAGTTTTATAATGCAGTACGAGAAATTCCCAGAATGTAAGACTATTGACTTGCTGCTGATGCTGATAATAATGTTCTACAAGTAAAGGCAAACGAAGGACTTGGTGGCACTCAGTTGACCCGAGGACATAAAAGGAAAGAAATAAGATCCCTATTTTTCTTTTCACAGTTGCAAATATACAAAGATTAGAAGAGACTCAGATTTCCCCCTTTTCGGAAACAAGTGAGATTATAGGGAGGCATTTCCCGACCTGACAAATACTTCTTTTTTGCACTCCTGTAGAGTTGGTGAATAGCATCAGCAATATTTCCGTCCCCCGACATACGCCGACCAAAATTGGAATCATTGACTTCGCCACCATGAAGAGAACAGATCTGGTTCCACACCTTATCAAAACGATCAGGAAAATTTTTCCTCAGCCAGTCTTCAAAGATTGTTGAAATGGAACCATTCAACCGGACCACCGTCATGCCAGCGGTCAAAGCTCCATGATCGGCTGCAGCCTTGATCACCTGTGGAATTTCGTGGTGGTTGAGTCCTGGAATAATGGGAGCATTCATTACGCCGACAGGAATTTTAGCGAGGGCCAGGGCTTCAATGGTTTTTAACCGCTTTGCCGAACTGGCTGTTCGTGGCTCCATCAAACGCCTGAGATTTTCATCCAGCGTGGTTATCGAGATCATCACGTGGACGAGATTCTCTGAAGCGAGATCCTGCAGCAAATCAATATCCCGGGTGATGAGACTGTTTTTTGTAATCAATCCCACGGGATGACGATACCTGACCAGCACCTTCAGCATCTTGCGTGTTAATTCAAATTTTCTTTCCTGGGGTTGATAACAATCGGTATTGCCGGAGAGCACGATAGGCGCGGCGTGCCAGTTGCGCTGAAGCAATTGTTGCTCTAAAAGTTCGGCTGCATTCTCCTTGACAATTATTTTAGTTTCGAAATCCAGGCCTGCGCTGAAGCCGTAATATTCATGCGTGTTTCTTGCGTAACAATACACACATCCATGCTCGCACCCCTGGTATGCATTAGCAGAAAATGGCATGCTGAGATCCGGACTGTCCACTTTGTTGACGATCTTTTTCGGATGTTCGCGAAAGATTTGTGTGAGCGGCGCTTCAAGCAAAGGCTCGTCAAGGCCCTCAGCATGATCGGTGACATACTGTGATTGAAGGAATTTGTTTTCTGTCTTGATTTGAGCGCCCCTACCCTTGAAATAATCATCCATAAGCAATAATACTAAATAAATTAGTAATATCTAAAATATTGTGGATCGCTTAAATTACACTGAAACACCCATCGAAGAGATCCATGATTCTCTTTTGGATTCAATGGGTGTACGCCTCCTGGTGAAGCGGGAGGACCTCAATCATCCCGCGGTGAGTGGCAACAAATGGTGGAAACTGAAGTACAATCTGGTTGAAGCGAGAAAGCTGGGAAAGAAAAAACTCCTGACGTTTGGTGGGGCGTATTCCAATCATATTTATGCCACGGCCGCAGCGGCAAAAGCAGTAGGAATGGAATGTGTGGGGATTATTCGGGGAGGAGAAACGCTGCCGTTGAATTCAACATTGACTTTCGCTAAGGCTCAAGGCATGCATTTACATTATGTTTCACGCGAGACCTATCGGAGTAAAACCGATGCAAACTTTCTATCCGATCTCCGGGAAAAATTTGGAGATTTCTATCTGATTCCGGAAGGAGGGACAAATTCGCTCGCGATAAATGGTTGCGAGGAGTGGGGAAAGATTCTCTCGTCAATAGATTGCAATGAGGTTTTTCTTCCGGTGGGGACCGGTGGAACTATGGCAGGCCTGCTCAAGGGTTTGGAGTCATCAAAAAAAATTACAGCTGTGGCCGTATTGAAGTCAGGTGATTTTTTGAGGGATGAAATAAAATTATTGTCGGGAATTATACACACAAACTGGAAAGTGTTGACACAATATCATCATGGGGGCTATGCCAAAACCACACCGACTCTTTTAGAATTTATACATTCATTCTCCCGGCAAAATAAAATTCCATTGGAACCGGTTTACTCCGGCAAAATGTTTTGGGCGCTCTTTGAAGAAGTCAGAAAAGGGAATTTTGTAAGGGGGACGACCCTTCTTGCCCTTCATACAGGTGGTTTGCAAACCATCTGATGGATAATGCCCATTAACCAAAAAGGTCGTGGAAAACTTCCTCCAATTTACCGAACGTCTTTACTTTGATGTTACGTGTACTGGCGATTTTCTGATTAAATTTTGAAATGTAAATTTCCTGAAACCCCAGTTTTTCCGCTTCTGAAATTCGTTGCTCTATTCTGTTTACTGCCCGCAGTTCCCCGCTCAGCCCCACCTCAGCCGCAAAGGAAATTTTATCTGAGATGGAAATTTCCTCCATCGATGAAATGATCGAGATGCATACAGCAAGATCGATAGCAGGATCCTCCACGCGAATTCCACCGGCCATGTTCAGAAAAACGTCCTGTGTTCCCATTCGAAATCCGCATCGTTTTTCAAGCACTGCGAGCAGCATATTCAATCGCTTTTGGTCGAATCCAGTAGGTGTGCGTTGTGGTGTACCATACGATGCCGGACTTACGAGTGATTGAACTTCAATCAAGAGAGGCCGGTTTCCTTCCAATGTAGCCCCGATGGTTGCGCCGGTATGCGGACCGTCTTTTTGTGAAATGAGAATTTCTGATGGATTGCTTACTTCCCGCAAGCCCGTGCTCTGCATTTCATAAATCCCGATTTCGGCGGTGGATCCAAATCGGTTTTTGGTTGTGCGTAAAATCCTGTAGGCCAGGTGCTGGTCGCCTTCAAACTGCAATACGGTATCCACCATGTGTTCGAGCACCTTAGGCCCGGCCAGCGCTCCGTCTTTTGTGATATGGCCCACAAGAAAAACAGGCGTATCGGTTTCTTTTGCAAATTTCATCAGTTCACCAGCGCATTGACGAACCTGTCCGATGCTGCCGGGCGTACTTTCCATCGCCGGTGAGTAAAGCGTTTGGATAGAATCGATGATCACCAGCTGAGGCGCGAGCGATTCAATGGCAATGAAGATATTTTTGGTATTGGTTTCTGTGAGAATAAAAAAATTGTCGCCTTTAATTGTTGTGATTCTGTTGGCCCGCATTTTTATCTGCTGGTCGCTCTCTTCGCCGGAAACGTAAAGTATTTTCAGATTTTTCAGGGCTAATCCCACTTGCAGCATCAGCGTTGATTTGCCAATGCCGGGTTCTCCCCCAATCAGTACCAACGAACCGGGAACAATGCCGCCGCCCAGAACCCTGTCCAGCTCATTGCTTGCCGAAGCAATCCGGATTTCCGTTCCGGTTTCTATTTCATTTAATCCTTTTGGCTGAACAGCTTTTGTGCGTCCGCTTTCCTGTCGCCAGTCATTTTTATCCTTTTCTTTGGAAACGACTTCCTCTACAAAGGAATTCCAGGTTTCGCAGGAAGGACATTTGCCCAGCCATTTCGCGGATTCGTATCCACAGTTTTGACAGAAGAAAAGTGTTTTGGTTTTTGACATTAAAGGCTGACAATATTAAAATTGTTTTCCTGAATAAAACCTGAATTACTTCAACGGACTATCTGCTTCCTTTGACATTGCATTGTACACCAGTTTGTCCATCAATCCAGAGAACCACTTGTTCATGAACACTGTGAATTTGCCCTGCGTGGTGAGGATTAATATTTTTTTTCGATTGATTGTAGCTCGGTAAATATGACGGGCGCACGCTTCCGCCGTCATCATGTCGCCTTCGTCACGTGGCGATTCACCCTGTTGAGATCCGTCTTTGGTAAGGGCGCGCTTCCTGATGTTTGAAGTAGTGAATCCCGGGCAGGCGGTTAAAACATGGACTTCTTTTTTTAATAATTCAGTTCGCAAAACCTCCAAAAAACCATTGAGTGCAAATTTTGACGAGGAATATCCAGTTCGACCCGGCAAGCCACGATAGCCGGCGATGGAGGAAATACCAATCACGGAACCTTTGTTTTTTAGAATTTCCGGCAGGCAATATTTTGTAGCATACAGGACTCCGTAGAAATTAATGTCCATTACCTTTTTGACAACTGCCATATCGAGTTCTGAAAACAACGCACGCATGGTAATGCCCGCATTGTTGATGAGAACATCTATCCGACCATAAATCCGAACGGCTTCTGCAGCCATTTTTTGATTGTCACCCTCCACACTTACATCAGCCTGAAATCCTGTGATCTCAATTTTCTTCTGTCGAAGTAAAGCCACTGTCTCCTCAAGATCTTTTGTGTTCCTTCCGGTTATTAAAATTTTTGAACCTTGCCCGCCAAATACTTCTGCAAGTGCCTTGCCAATTCCGGAAGATCCTCCCGTGATGATCACCACTTTATCCTTCATAAACTGCTGGCATGAATTGTAAATGTAATTATTTCACTTCCTTATTAATAAAAACTACTATCTCAGGAATAAAGAATGAATAAATCAATTCAACATCATTTCGATGTCTTCACGGGTGAGCGATTTAACAATACTCTCTTCCGTGCTGATCAGATTCTCTGAAAGTTTAAGTTTGTGCTTTTGAAGTTGGAGAATTTTCTCCTCCACGGTATTCCGTGTAATAAATTTGTAGGTGAACACTTTTTTCTTTTGCCCGATGCGATGTGCCCGGTCGATAGCCTGCTGTTCAACCGCCGGATTCCACCAGGGGTCGAGAATAAATACATAGTCTGCCTCGGTGAGATTGAGCCCCAGACCCCCTGCTTTGATGGAGATGAGGAATATTTTCAGGTTGGGATCCTTGTTGAATTTTTCCACCTGGTCTTTACGGTCCATGCTGGAGCCGTCAAGGTAGGCGAATTCAATTTTTTTGGACTTAAGAAATTCCTTGATGATTTCCAGGTGCTTCACGAACTGACTAAAAATGAGAAGCTTGTGACCCTCCAGTAGTGCGTTTTCAATCATGTGCGACAAGTCATCCAGTTTTCCGGAATTGCCCTTGTAATGGGTGTCGACCATGCGCGGATGGTTGGACAACTGGCGGAGTTTGGTGAGTCCTTCCAGGATGGTCATTCTTGAATTGTTCAGACCCTCTTTTTCAATCAGGTCCATGATCTTGTGCCGGTAGAATGATTTAGCTTCTTCGTATTTCTCCTCCTGCTCGGGCGACAGATTGGTGTAATAAATATTTTCAACTTTTTCAGGAAGGTCGGTGGCCACCTGGGACTTCAGTCGTCTTAAAATGAATGGTTTGATGATGGCGTTCAGTTTTTTTGTTCTTGCCTCATCATGACGCTTTTCAATGGGCACCTGGTATTCGTTCTTGAAGAAAGTCTGACCGCCCAGTAATCCGGGATTAATGAAAGTCATTTGTGACCACAGGTCAAGTGTAGTGTTTTCCAATGGCGTTCCCGTCAGTGTGAGTCTGAATCGTGATTTTAATTGCAGTACAGCCTTGGCAATGTTTGACGTGGGATTTTTTATGACCTGTGATTCATCCAGGATGATGTAATTAAAAAAGAATTTCTGCAACGATTCAATATCGAGGCGGGTAATGCCATAGGAGGTAAGAATGACATCGTATTTGTTGAATCGATCAATGTCCTTGTTTCTGTTTGTACCGGTGTACGTGAATATTTTAAGTTGAGGCGTAAATTTTGCCGCTTCCATTTCCCAGTTATATATGAGCGAAGTGGGCATGATCAAAAGGGACGTTCCGCTGTTTCCTTTCTCCTTTTCTGACTGCAGGAGTGTAAGGGTTTGAACTGTTTTTCCGAGGCCCATATCATCCGCGAGGCATCCACCCAACCTGAAATCATTGAGGAAGCGAAGCCAGTTGTATCCTGCTTTTTGATAGGGACGGAGCTGACCTTCAAATCCTGCGGGCAGTGCATAATCCTTGATGCCCGTAAAGCTTTCAAGATTGCGAAGCCTGTCGCTGATGTGCACTTTGGCGAGATTTCCCTCCTGCAGTTCCTTGACCAGGTTGAGGTGATACTTGTGCAGCACCGGCTTTTCGTGTGTGCCGTGTGTTTCACTCATGGCAAACAGGTCACCGTATTTGATAAGCCACGCTTCCGGTATGATGGCTATTTCTCCATTGGGAAGTTTGAACTCAACCTTCTTTTTTAAAATCAGCTTGCGGAGGTCTTTGAAAGAAATTTCATATTCACCAAACTTGATTTTAGCATGGATATCAAACCAGTCAATACTCTCTTTTACTTCCAGCTCGATAACTGCTTTGCCGACAAAATATTTCTTGTCCCGGTTATCCGGCTGACTGACTTCAAATCCGAAATTCAGCAGGTTAACCCGGTTTTCATTGATCCAGGAAAACGCGTGAGCCTTTTCCACGGCAGTTCTGAAATTTCCGCCAAGGGGAAGCCCCAGTTTGATCAGCGTTTGTGCATATTTTTTTTCACCCGCAGTATCACGTTTGATCCGGTGGAAAATGTAGTCGTTTCCATTTTTTTCAAGTGAGACATTGACATCGCCGAAGGCGTCTCCGCGAAACCGGTATTTTCCATATTTAAAGGAGAGATCAAAAACAATTTTGCCCGCTTCATCATTATTTGATTTCTCTTCTGCATTTCCCTCGAACAAGCTTATCACTTCTTTGGTGTTGG
>DAOMZK010000122.1:0-6937 GCA_035438035.1 Cyclobacteriaceae bacterium
TACCTCGGCGGTCTTCACTGTCTGAATAATCCTGGCTGCCACCTTATAAGTATCGGCTGCCGAATTGGGTCTGCGATCCTCCAGCCAGCCCTTCCAGTTGTTTTCTACAGTAGCGATCGGAATGCGGATGGATGCACCCCGGTCGGACACGCCATAAGAAAACTTGTCGATGGACTGTGTTTCATGTTTGCCGGTAAGACGCAGGTGATTGTCCGCTCCGTAAACAGCAATGTGCTCTTTTACGATTGGAGCGAAGGCCTTGCATACGATATCGTATATTTCTTTTGATCCACATTCGCGCAGCAATGAATTGGAGAAGTTGGCATGCATGCCTGAGCCATTCCAATCTGTTGCGCCGAGGGGTTTACAATGCCAGTTGATGGCGACGCCATACTTCTCGGCAGTGCGCTCAAGGAGGTAGCGGGAAATCCAAACCAGGTCTCCTGCTTCCTTTGCGCCTTTGGCGAATGCCTGAAACTCCCACTGACCGGGGGCGACTTCAGCGTTAATGCCCTCGATATTGATACCCGCAGCGAGACATAAATCCAGATGCTCTTCAACAATGTGACGACCAAAAGCATTCTTTGCTCCGACGCTGCAATAGTATTGTCCTTGTGGTGCAGGATAACCATTCTCAGGAAAGCCCAGTGGCTTGGCAGTTTCAGGATTCCAGAGGAAATATTCCTGTTCAAAACCAAACCAGAAATCACGGTCGTCATCTTCTATGGTGGCACGTCCATTGGAAGGATGGGGTGTTCCATCCGGGCTCATCACTTCGCACATGACGAGAAAGGCGTCTTTGCGGCCCGGATCCGGATACAGTGCCACCGGAGTCAGCAGGCAGTCTGATGACCCGCCTGGTGCTTGCTCGGTTGAACTTCCGTCAAATGACCAACCCGGACAATCTTCGAGTGACCCGTCAAAGTCACGGACGATTTTGGTTTTGCTTCTCAGACTCTGGGTCGGTGTATAGCCATCGAGCCAGATGTATTCGAGTTTTGTCTTGCTCATAGAATGATAATGTTTAGTGGTTCACATCAGAATTTATAGATGGCAGCAAAGCCCAGTGTGGTCTGACTGTTTTTTGAATACTCACCTTTGGAATCCATAAACTGCTGGGATTTTTCATTGGCTACACCATCGAGGCTGTTGAATACATCCATTCTCAACTCGGGTTTGAGGATCAAATGGTTGTCAGCGAGATTAAGAGAACCAGTCAAAGTATAAGTATTGGCGGTGGCACCGATCGCCTGGCCAGTACCATCCACGTTTCTCAATCCCCGTGCACCGGAAGAGTTGTCGAAATGCTCGCCACGGAATCCAACGGTGAAGACGTCGCTAAGGGCATATTGTAAATAGAGGTTGGCACCGTACCAGGTCTTGGTGGATGTGATGTCTCCGTCGGCAGGAATAAATGTGCCGGGAGATTCCAGTTGACCGTACTGTGAACCATACATGAACCACCATCCAACATAAAATTTAGGAGTGAGCTGGTAACCGCCATTCAAATCATATACAGTGAAATTGCCATCAGGCGTATTGCCCAAAGCATCGGCATTGGATTCATTTGTATTGATATAGTTCAGGTAGATGCCCAGTCCTTTAGCCGGTGTCAGGGCCAGCTGGCTGATTATACCTTTTGCGCGGTTGTTATCATGTACGTAGTCGAAACCATTGACAATACCTCCCATAAGTGATACTTTATCACTAAAAGCATAGGTTGCTTTGATGCCGGTATGATAGAAGGGGATCCCACTATTGAAAGTATGGTTGATGGAGTAGTGGAAATTCAACGGAGCATCGATGTATTCATAACCGATGTGGGTACCAAACTGTCCCATGATGAAAGACAGCTTATCAGTCGCATTGTATTTGAAATACGCCTGCTTGATCATGATGGCGGAATAGACATCATTACCCAGTTTCATTCCATACGCCGGTGCCATCACAGGAACGTTACCATAGTTTCCATATTGAGCGCTTGGGCCGAATGCGAGGTCGGCCACCATTTCAGATTTCTTGTTTGTGTATTTGAAAACCGTCTGAACCATACCCAATTGAAACATATCCACACGACGGTCGAAGCCGCGTCCCACGCCAGATTGCCCCATGTTATCGCGTGAAGATGGACTATTGAAGTTGGTAAAGTAGTAGCTGTCCAGGTATCCGTTTACCGATAACTTTCCTTCTTCTTCTTCCTTTTTTGCTTCAGCTTCTTTCTGTTCACCGGCCGTCACAATGGGATCGGTTGTGGAAGATTTGATTTCGGAAGATTTAGTGTAGTTAGCCGCCACAATTTGCGTGTCTTGTCCGGACGAAGGCAATGAAACGCTGACGATCAGGATGAAAATAAGGAGGAATTGCAGTGTAATATTTTTCATAATTTTGAAGTGTGTTTTTTTAAACAATAAGCTAAAGTGGTCCCGGTGGGATCTTATCCATCCCCCGGGACGCTTTGGTGATTTCCTATACCGCTTTTTTAAGGTCGAAGGGTTGGTGATGTTCGCCGTGCTGCGCAAAGTCTGAACCCACTTTCTTCTCTTCATCCGTAATGGTCATCGGAGAAATGAGGTCTGTAATTTTCAATATGATCATCGATCCGACAAAAACAAAAGCGATGACAATGGCCAGGGCAATCATGTGAACTTTGAAGAGTGTGAACTCTCCGAAGAACAATCCATTTCCTGTCGTGTTGGCGGCATTAACGGCTGTGTTGGCGAGCAAGGCAGTCATTATCATACCTACCGCACCACCCACACCGTGACAGGGGAATACATCAAGTGTATCTTCCAGTGAAGTTTTAGATTTCCAGTGTATCACCACGTTGCTGATAAGGCTGGCAACAGTTCCTATAAACAAAGAGGAAGGAATGGTTACAAACCCGGCGGCCGGTGTAATGGCCACGAGACCTACAACCGCGCCTATACAAAATCCGAGGGCTGAGGGTTTCTTGCCTCGTACCGCATCCACCAATACCCAGCAAAGTCCGGCAGCAGCCGAAGCGGTGTTCGTTGTAGCAAAAGCCGATGCAGCCAAAGTGCCTGCACTAAGTGCGCTGCCAGCATTGAATCCAAACCATCCAAACCACAGCAAGCCAGTACCCAGTAATACATAAGGAATATTGGCCGGCGCAATGGGTTGTTTTTCTGATTTCGTTCTCAAGTAGATGGAGGCAGCCAATGCTGCAAATCCAGCCGACATGTGAACCACCGTTCCACCGGCAAAATCCAACACACCCAGTTTAAAGAGGAATCCATCCGGGTGCCAGGTCCAATGCGCCAGCGGTGCATAAATGAATAAGGAGAACAGCACCAGGAAGATGATGTAGGATTTAAAGCGCACGCGCTCGGCAAAGGTGCCAGTGATGAGGGCGGGTGTGATGATGGCGAACTTTAACTGGAAGAAGGCGAACAATACCAGTGGAATAGTAGGCGCCAGGGACCAGGGTTGCCCATCGAGCACGTGATTGAACATAAAGAATGCGGTCGGGTCTCCGATAAATCCGCCGATGGACGTTCCAAAGGCCAGACTGAAGCCAACCAGGATCCAGAGTACGCTGATTACGCCCATGGCAATAAAGCTTTGCAGCATCGTGGAGACGATACTCTTGGTGTCAATCATTCCTCCATAGAAGAATGCCAGACCAGGAGTCATCAGAAGTACAAGCGCGGTGGCCGCCAGCATCCAGGCGACGTCCCCGGAATTAATGCCTTCGGTGGGGATTGTCCCCGGCACAGCCGGCATAAACAGGGCCATTACGCTGACCGCTAGTAGAAGTGCCAGATAGAGTACTGATTTTTTCATTTGTAGTGGGTTTTTAGGTTGATGTTTTAACGAGGTCTTTTTCCCAATTCTTGAATAAATATTTAAAAAGTATGGTAGAAAATTACCCTTGTATTAAAAAAAAGTTACGTATTCGTTTGAGATAGGGTAAAAATCAAGGTCTAATTTGAAATTTTATACCACTTTTTTAGAAAGTAGGGTCAAAAAATATCGTGTCTCCCAAAAAACACGAAATTTAGTATGGCATTTAAGGCCTTTTGTGGAGTGGAAATTGGGGTGAAATTTGATTTTCTTGCGGCATGTCGAATGGCCCTGGAGCGTGTTTAAAGCGGGTATTGGCAATCGCGATTATTTCCATAACGGCATTCATACGGTCTGATGCGCAGTCAGAAATACCACGATACAGCCAGTTTGAGATCAGGGGAGAGGATGTGGTCTGGGAGAATTCTTATCCAATTGCGGGTTCTGCCGATAGTATCCGGCGAATCGTTGTCCAGATGTTAAAATCCAAATTTTTTACTTTCAATGTGATTCGTAATGAGGCGGGCTACAATGGTGAATTGAGGCATTATAAGGTGGATTGCCCTAAATACGGCCGCACCTATTTCAATACACCCCGGATATATTATGAAGGGGAATGGACCGGAAAATTTATGGTTGATGTGTTTGATGGCCACTATACCGTAACCGTCTACGCTTTATATTTTGAACGCATGGTAAAATCAACAGATTATTACCGGACAGAAAGACTGGTCAAAGGGCGCTATTTTGATGCCGTCGTCACGAAAAATAAGTCTTTTCGCAAAAGCGAATTTGCCAACCTGAACCTCATGGGCGCCAGTCTGCGGGATGATTTTAATACCAAAAACACTATTCCGATCCGATAGACTGAATCCGTTTGTCAGGAATTCATACGAATCGCAATAATTTCCTGCTCAATTCAAAACAATCATTATAGGTAGGGTATGTTTACCGATGTAGGATATTGACCGGAATTGAAATAATTCACTTGCCACCCGGGTCCATCTTTGATTCATCAAAGGACCTAAACCATTGACTTATGAGCAAGAGAATTACCAGCCGCATCCACAGGATGATCGCATTGTTCATTCTCATCTTAGTGTGCATGACCTATTCACAATTTGCCGGAGCAACACCCCCAAAAAGCAGAATGAGTAAAGCAAAATACCGGGCTTCGTGGCAAACCAGTTCGCATAAAGCTTGCTACCTGCTTCATAAGAAAAGAACTTCATTGCAATCCCTTTCTGCATCTGTCAGAAGACCGAAATCTCGTCCAATGGCTGAAACGGATTAACGCGTCCCCTCATGTTGAATCGATGACTGGATAGAGACTAATTGTAGACAAACATTATTAACAGCGCCATCAGTGAAATAGCAAGCCCTGCCAGGAGCAGCATAAATGAAATCCTGCTCAGCCTGCTTTCCGGATCCGTCTGTTTATCCTTATTCCAAAAAAATAGCCCCAGCAATCCCACCGGGTAGGAGATAAATAAATTCATTCCGTAAGTCCATAACCAGGACGTAAGCAGGAACCAAATGGCGCAGATTAACGCAGCAATATTATAAAAGGATGTTTTTTTGTGGTCCGTCATGAATCCCTGTCATTTAATTCCCGGGTTGTTTCAGTGTAAATCCTGCCTTGGTCTTCTCCTCCTCCACAATCCTTCTTACATCAGCAAGCAGTTTCTTTGCATCGTAAATGATGCCGTCTTTTACTGTGTATTTTACACCTCCGACACGCTGGACAGAATTATCGTCCATTAGTTTTACCGCCCCCACGCCATAGAGCACCTGCAGGTTTTCAAGCGGATTCTGGTCAACAATAACAAAGTCCGCCAGTTTGCCCAGTTCAACCGACCCGATTTCTTTCTCCATACCCAGGGCCTGGGCTCCATATAAAGTGGCACTTCTTATAATTTCCAGTGGATGGAAGCCGGCTTCGCGCAACAGTTCCAGCTCACGGATATAGCCAAATCCATACAACTGAAAAATAAATCCAGAATCGGAACCTGTAGTCACACGACCTCCGCGGTTTTTATACTCATTAACAAAAGTCATCCAGAGTTTATAATTTTCCCGCCAGGCTACTTCCTGTTCCGTGCCCCAGGAGAACCAGAACGATCCGTGCGCGGAGCGGCTGGGCTGATAAAACGCCCAAAGCTGTGGCAGTGTATACTGTTCATGCCACTCCTGACGCCTGGCTTTGTGGAGGTCGCGCGCCGCTTCGTAAATAGTGAAAGTGGGATCCAGAGTGAAGTCCAGTTTCAATAATGTATCCATTACTGCATTCCATTTAGCTGAAAAGGGAGGTGCGGCTTGCCTCCATAACTTTCCAGCTTCCTCAAAACGATGTTGTTCGTTGGAATAATTATAAGAGAGTGGATAATTCTGCAGGGTGGAGTTGGCCAGCATGGCTTCAGGCAATCCATACCAATGTTCCATGGAGGTGAGGCCTGCCGTAGCTGAATTCACCACATTCCAACGAGCAACGCCAAGTTGTGCATGGTGACAAGCTGACCGAAGTCCAAGTCTTTTGTTTTCCCGTATCGCTGCATTCATGATTTCAGGAGCAGCGCCGAAGAACTTAATTCCGTCTGCACCTTTCAGTTTATTGTCGTTTACCCATGTTCTGGCCTGCTCCACAGTTCGTATCGGCTCTTTGCTACCGGAGCCAAAACCGACATAGGCTTTAATGCGTGGTGCGGTAATAAGATTTTGAGCACTTTTGTTTTTTTGATCGATTACCCAGTCAACCCCGTTGCTGGACCCGGGCTCTCTTATAGTAGTGATGCCGTGACCCATCCAAAGCTTGAAAACATATTCTGCAATGGGAGCCTGTTGTCTCCCTCCGATATGACCGTGCATATCGATGAATCCCGGCATGAGATACATCCCTTCGCAGTTGAGTTCTTTTCCGCCGGCTTCCAGTTTAATACGGTTGCTGTTGCTGGCCATGCCGGGTGTGGGTAATCCCAGGCTGACGATTTGAGTAATGCGGTTATTGACCACCACAATATCCACAGGTCCGATTGGCGGTGCTCCCGTTCCGTCGATGAGGGTGACACTGCGAATAATAAGTTGTGGAAATGGTCCATCGCCCTCCTTGAGTTCAGGCGCTTTTTTCATCACTTCC
>DAOMZK010000123.1:0-6922 GCA_035438035.1 Cyclobacteriaceae bacterium
CACACTTCGAAAAAAGCCGGGACTACTTTAAATCGATTAGTTTCAATCCTGACCTGGTTGGGTCCATCCGATCAAAACAAATGCCGGGGCAATCATTCCTGTCTGCTTCTGGTTTCAAGACAGAAGAGGTTAATCTCGCGGGATTTTCATCATACGAAGAAGCTTACCATAAGCTGATGATGGAAATCGTGACCCGTCAAAAAATTTCAACAGATTGGGTGCTCAAAGGCACATCGGTAAAGAAAATTTTTGTTGATGGTGGATTCAGCAAGAATCCATTGTTTATGTACTTATTGGCCGAACAGTTTCCGGGTTATGAGATTTACGGAGCAATGGTGGCACAGGCTAGTGCGCTTGGCGCGGGACTGGCTATTCATTCTCATTGGAATAAAAACTCAATTGCCAATAATCTCATCAACCTCAGGCGTTTTTAAGAATATCATACTTAAGATTAAATATACATCCTCTTGCGAAAACCGTAAATTGAATCGGTATAACCAGCTGAGTTTTGTATGTTGAAAGATTCCTCCGCACCAGTCTGGAATTGTGATCCTCCGCAACTTTTTCAATCACTGAAAAGCTCTCCTGCTGGTCTGACATCAGAAGAAGCTGCCTGTCGATTGCGAAAATATGGTCTCAATCAAACCGGTAAATCATCCGGAACAAGTGACATCACCCTTTTCTTAAACCAGTTCAGAAGTCCGATCACGTTGCTGTTGATTGCAGCGTCCGTGCTGTCTTATTTTCTTCATGACAGAACAGATACCATCATCATCCTGTTCATTGTACTCATCAGCAGTATGCTGGGCTTTTGGCAGGAACGCGGTGCAGGGCATGCCGTTGAAAAGCTTTTATCGATTGTCAGGGTAAAAACCAACGTATGCCGCGACAAAATATGGACTGAGATTTCAATACATGATATTGTTCCGGGCGATCTTGTCAAACTCAGCGCAGGCGATTCTGTTCCGGCGGATTGCCTGTTGCTTGAATCAAATGAACTCTTTGCCGACGAGGCCGCCTTCACCGGTGAAACATTTCCCGCAGAGAAAAAAACAGGCATCATCCCGGCCGACAGCGCGATGGCGCACCGAAGCAATACGCTATTGATGGGTTCGCACATAACGAGCGGCACCGCCATAGCCCTTGTCGTGCTCACAGGACAGGCTACGGAATTTGGAAAAATTTCCAAGCGACTTAAAGCTCCCGTTGTGGAGACGGATTTTGAAAAAGGTATTCGTCAATTGGGATACCTGTTGCTCAGGATCACCGCAACACTTGTGTTGTTGATCTTGTTCTTCAATTTATTACTACATCGGCCAGCGCTTGATTCCTTTCTTTTTGCCCTGGCACTGGCCGTAGGACTTACCCCTCAACTTCTGCCCGCCATTATCAGTATCAACCTCGCGAAAGGCGCGCAACAGATGGCGAAGAAAAAAGTAATTGTCAAACGCCTGAGTGCGATCGAAAATTTTGGTAGTATGAATGTGCTGTGTTCGGATAAAACCGGAACACTGACTGAAGGAAAAGTAAGACTCAATTCAACCTGTGATACAGAGGGAAGAGACTCGGGGCATGTTCTTTTCATGGCTTCTGTCAACGCGATCCTGCAACAGGGATACAAAAATCCTATCGACGAAGCCATCCTGGCAGTAGCTCCGCCAGAAGCGCGTGCTGTAAAACGTGTGGATGAAATCCCATACGATTTTGTTCGCAAGCGCCTTTCCATCCTTGCCGAATTGCCACAGGGTAACACATTGATCATCAAAGGTGCCTTCAATGAAGTGCTGCAGGTTTGCACGCAAATCCGGACAAATGAAAATGTTACCGCAGACATTTTACCATTTCGCAAAAATCTGCAGGCGAAATATGAAGAATTCAGTCAGGCCGGGCTTCGGACCCTCGCTGTGGCCACGAAATCTATGCCCGGTATTTCCACGATCACCAAAGCAGATGAGCAGGAACTTACTTTTACGGGATTCATCACACTTCATGATCCGGTAAAGAATGACGCGCCCGCTACCATCACCGAACTTAATTCCCTCGGAGTATCACTGAAAATCATTACAGGAGACAATGCGCTTATTGCCCGCACCCTTGCTCACCAGCTGGGGTTTAACAATCCGGTTATAGTGACAGGCAAAGATCTCCGGCAGATGAGTACCGAAGCATTGATACAACAGGCGCCTCTCACCCATGTCTTTGCAGAGGTAGAACCCAATCAGAAAGAGCGTATAATTATTTCGTTAAAGAAATCGGGAAATGTTGTCGGCTACATGGGCGATGGCATCAATGATGCAACCGCATTGCATGCTGCCGATGTGGGAATTTCAGTAAATGCCGCAGCCGATGTGGCAAAAGAAGCTGCTGATATTGTGCTGCTCGACAAGGAGCTTTCCGTCATCAGCGACGGCATCCGGGAAGGCCGTAAAGTGTTTATCAATACGTTGAAATACATTTTCATGGCCACCAGCGCCAACTTCGGGAATATGTTCAGCATGGCTGGTGCTTCACTCTTCCTTCCTTTCTTCCCTCTGCTTCCAAAGCAAATCCTGGCCACCAACCTGCTGACTGATTTCCCCGAAATGACTATTGCCACCGATTCTGTCGACACTTCATCTGCAGAGAAACCGCGACGGTGGAACATGGGATTCATCACCCGTTTTATGATAGTCTTTGGATTGTTGAGTTCAGTATTTGACTACCTGACCTTTGGGGTTCTTTTGTATGTGCTGAATGCGGGCGAAAAAGAATTTCAAACGGGTTGGTTTGTAGAATCCGTAGTATCGGCAACTATGATTGTCTTTGTTTTGAGAACGCAACTTTCAATCTTCCGAAGCAAGATTGGAAAATATCTGCTCATGGCATCCTTTACGGTGGCTGGATTCACCCTGATTCTGCCTTATCTTCCCTTTGCCGGGGCTTTGGGATTTGTATCATTGCCCGTTCGGTTTTATGCAGTGATGCTGATTATTGTGTTGTTGTATCTCTTATGCGCAGAAACTATCAAACACGCATTTTACAAACGGGTAAATGTGTAGTTAAACCCTTAAAATAATTTACCACGGCGCATACCGATTTCGGAATTAACCAGGGCAATCTGTTTGCATGGGCTCCACCTGAAAGGTCCGTTCCGAACTCCAATCGGACCATTTGCCATTGATCCGGCACCTGACTTTCCATTTCCAATCTTGAGCATTCTGCTGAATGATATACCCGTAAGTTGTTGAAGTATATTGGATATCCGACAACTGGAAATCAATTACCGGGTACAAGGCATTCTGATTCTTGACGTACAAATGATACAGGTCTGCACCCTGCACTTTGCCCCAGGAAAAATACCATTGGATTGGATCCAATTTATCCAGGCATCCATTATCCATTGTGGCATCGGCCAATGGAATAAGAAGCTTGGGCATCCCCACATCTATTGTCGGAATAATTTCCTCTTTTTTGGAACAGGAGATAACACTCCTTGCCAATGAAATTAAAAGCAATAACCGGCCCATTACTTTTGCGGCTGCAAAATGATTGAAAATGATGATGTACATAGTCTTTGGGTTGCAAGAGCAAATGTGACATCTAATCGGTACAGTTATTTTCGATAAAGAGCAACCTGCAAGGTTTATTTTTGCAATTAATGCAATTGGTGACTTATGGGCTGAATTTGTTGCATATTATGCAAGTGGAAGGTTTGGGTTTAAATTTCTATTTGACTTCGTTCCTGGCATTTTGAATATTCAATCCAGTTGAATTGACGGAACAAACTGCCAAATCACAAAGTAATTACAAGTTTCAAAGTCAAAATGCAATTGACTCGCCTTCCGGCACTACCACCAGCGGGACTTTCAGGTGCTGAACGAGTTCATTGAGTGCCTCTCCGCCTTCAGCCGCCAGGTTCATGCCCATGACAATTAATTTGATATCGCCATCGTGAAGGTGTTCCTGAATCCTGTCGTTGAGAAATCCAACTTCCGAACGGAAATCGAATTCAATGTTCGATCCGTCAAGCAGGTGGGAAATTTTCTCAAACTTACGAATTGCTTCCTGGTCAATATCTCGTTTTACCTTCACCCTGTTCTCTTTGCTCACCATTTGATTGAGCCGGTAGGGGTAAAGAATGGTCATTCGTGCTTTGTTTTTAACCGCGAGCCGGGTGGCGGCACGTAAAGCATTTTCTGAAGAAGCAGAAAAATCGATCAGACATAAAACCGAGGAAGGGTTTGTCAAAACGGTGTTCTGGGTGTTTGCCATACTTACAAACCTATCAGAAGTAGCATGATGAGGGTACTGCACAAATCAGGATAAAGACTGATTTTCGTCATACCCTTCTCTTACTAACTTAGCGCTATGATCAGCCAGTTTGAATTGTCTCTCGTGTCAAACGAAGCTTTCCGGGAAATTTTCCAAAGCATGACGGAAGGGATTATTGTGGTTGACAAGGATGGCAAGATTCTGGTAGTCAATCCCGTAGCTGAAAAAATGTTTGGGTATGATTTGAACGAGCTGGCGGGTAAATCACTGGAATCCTTACTCCCCGCCCGGTACAGGGGACAGCACCATCACCTGAGGGGGGAATTCGTCTCCAATCCTGTTCCCAGGCGAATGGGGATGGGTCGGGATTTGGCAGCCTTGAGAAAGAACGGAACAGAATTTCCTGTTGAAATCAGCCTGAACTACTCTTCGGCCAGCGGGAATTTTATCGCCATGGCATTTGTCACCGACATAACCGTAAGAAAAAAAGCGGAGGAAGCATTGCGGCAAAGTGAAGAGCAGTTGATTTTGTATGCTTCCGAACTGGAGAAGAAAGTGGAAATGAGAACGTCTGATCTTAACGTTTCTATCCGCTCGCTGGAGCGGGAAATCACGGAAAGAAAGAAAGCGGAGGAGGAAGTCCGAAGATCGCTGGAAAAGGAGCGTGAACTCAACGAGTTAAAATCCAAATTTGTCTCCATCGCCTCCCATGAATTCAGGACACCCTTGAGCACCATTCTCAGTTCCATTTCTCTTGTTGACCAGTACAGGGAACGGGGAGAAATAGAGAAAATAGAAAAACACATTCAGCGTGTGAAGCAATCTGTCAATCACCTGACTGCCATACTGAATGACTTTCTCTCATTAGGCAAACTGGAAGAAGGCAAGGTTGAGGTACATGAAGAATCGCTCACGCTGGAAGAATTCTTTTCCGATGTTGCCGAGGAGATGAAGGCTCATCTCAAAGAAGGTCAGCAAATCATCATTGATACCGGGGGTTTTAACACGGTTATCCATACCGATGGACGAATCCTGCACAACATTCTTGTCAACCTGCTTTCCAATGCAAGCAAATATTCAGGTCACAATAAAAAAATAAAATTGAACAGTCGCGAGCTAACCGGAAATCTTGAGATTAACATTCAGGATGAAGGCATTGGAATCCCGGAAAGCGAGCACAAGCATTTGTTCGACCGGTTTTTCAGGGCAACCAATGCAGGAAATATCCAAGGCACCGGATTGGGTCTGAGCATCGTCAAGCGATATGTTGAACTGCTTGGCGGAACCATATCATTTTCCAGTAAGTTCGAAAAAGGAAGTACGTTCACATTCATTATCCCCTTACAGTATGAAAAAAATACTCCTCATTGAAGACAACAATGAAATCAGGGAGAATACAGCCGAGATTCTTTCCCTGGCAGATTATGCCGTTATAACGGCTGAAAACGGAAAAATTGGTGTTGAGCGGGCACAGGCCGAAAGTGCTGATCTTATCATATGTGACATCATGATGCCGGAACTCGATGGTTACGGCGTCCTCCACATCCTCAGCAAAAAACCGGAAATGGCCGCGATACCCTTTATATTCCTTACCGCTAAAACGGAAAAATCGGATGTACGCAAGGGAATGGAGTTAGGCGCTGACGACTATCTCACTAAACCTTTTGATGACAATGAGCTATTGAACGCCATCGAGACCCGTCTGCGCAAACATGCCCTTAGATCCAATAACTACCAGGATTCAATAGAAGGACTCGATTCTTTCATCGCAGATGCACAACATGCATTACAATTGAAAGACTTGTGTAAAGACAAAAAAGTTAAGTTGTACAAAAAGAAAACAGAAATTTTTACCGAGGGCGATACCCCCACGTCTGTATTTATTATCAAATCAGGAAACGTGAAGACCTTCAAAGCTCACCCGGAAGGCAAAGAACTCATTACCAATTTATACAAAGAGGGTGATTTTTTTGGCTTTGAGGCGGTACTGGAAAACACAACCTACCAGGAGTCAGCCATGGCCATGCTCGATTCCGAAATTGTTATGATCCCCCGCCAGGATTTTCTCACCTTGTTATTCAAACAGCGCGATGTTTCTGCAGGCTTCATCTCTTTGCTGTGTAAGAAGATCGCAGAACGCGAAAAGCAATTGTTAAACCTGGCCTATAGCTCGGTGCGACAACGCACAGCAGAAGCACTTCTCAAAGTAGTCCCCCTTAAAGATGATCATGACAAAATCGGCATCTCTCGGGATGACCTCGCCAAAATTGTCGGAACCGCGTCAGAATCCGTTATCCGGGTGCTGTCTGACTTTAAGGATGAAGGCCTTATCGAAATTGAAAGTGGAAAGATCAAAGTGATTCAGCCGGGGAAGTTGGAAAAAGTTATACGATGGAATGTGGCCAGGTGAGTGTTGGGTGCAGGCCCATCGAGGGCGTGTAAGGTTGTTACCGGCAATCCACAATCTCCCCTTCAGCCACTTCAGTCTGGGATGTGTGTTCGTGTACAAAATATCCCCTTGAAATCAACAGCAGTCCCAAAAAGATAAGGCTGTAACGGGCCCACTGCGCAATACTGATGTTAAATCGTGTGATCCATCGCTGAATCAGTGAAATCAGTCCCAGCATGACCGGTAAAGTACCGGCTCCAAAAATCAACATAAAAATAAATC
>DAOMZK010000124.1:0-6895 GCA_035438035.1 Cyclobacteriaceae bacterium
AATATGGTTACGGCAGCGATGGAGAAACGGGTAGGAGGATTGGTGCTTGACCGCGCGCCACTGAAAGTTTTACCTGAAGAGGAGAAGAATGCAGTGCTGATGAAGGTGATCCGCGAGAAGGGGTTGCAATTGCTTTCGTGGAATGATGAAGCGCGATTGCTGCAATCAAGGCTGGGAAGCCTTCGCACCTGGCGACCTGATGAAGGCTGGCCTGACCTGGGTGATGGTCACCTGTTGGATACTTTGGAAGATTGGCTCACACCTTTTCTTAACAGTCTCTACAAGTTAACCGAACTCGAACGACTCGATCTTTCCATGATACTGAAGACCCTTATTCCCTGGGAACTGCAGAGCAGAATGGATGAACTGGTACCGGTTAGGATTTCTGTCCCGAGCGGTTCACAGATCGCTGTACAATATTTTGCTGATGGCCGATCTCCTGTGATGGAAGTTCGGCTACAGGAGATGTTTGGACAACCGGAGACGCCTGTTATCAATGAAGGTCGTACAAAAGTGCTGCTGCATTTACTTTCTCCCGGCTACAAGCCCGTGCAGGTCACGCAGGATCTAAGCAACTTCTGGCACAATACGTACCACGATGTCAGGAAAGAACTCCGTATGCGTTACCCCAAACATTCCTGGCCTGAAGATCCGTGGACAGCTGTGGCGGTGAGAGGCGTGAAGAGACGTACATGAGTCTCAAGTTGGGCATTGCCCAAGTTGAAGCATTAATCTCCAACCGCTACACGGCTTACCTGAACGAAAAGCTAATTACTTTACTTTCATCAGTCTGCAGTACTTGTTCTTTATACCAGGAGTTACCCACATTGTCGATAGTATAATTAAAACCTGCAGAAAGTTCGCCTGTAACGGAGGCTGGAATTCTTTTATGAATAATTATTTTATTGGTGGCAGCGGGAATGTCCTTGATAAGCATGGGAGCCAGGGCCGAGTCGAGTATGGTTTTATTTCCTGATTTGATAAACACGGAAAATCGAATGGTATTGGTCTCCGCAGAGAAGTTCTCATTTGTATAAAGTTGAAATTCAATGCCCCTCGGGAAGGCAGGACTTACGGTCTCTTTTGTACAAGACTGAAAAATCAATGAGGAAGCCAGGATCAGCAGGAAATATTTCATGTTTTAAATCAATAAAACCCATTTCACGCAATCGCGGGCGAAAAGGTTGTGCGAGAGCACAAAAAATGGTGTATTGAATGGCGCATCCAGCCATGTTATTGCAACAAATTGCACCAGCGGTCAATATAGGATTCCAACTGTTTTCGTTTGTATTGCATGATAAACCTGGGGTGAGCCAGGGGAGTGATCTCCTTAAACCATTGATGTTCCTGGTTTAATCCCTTCAGAAACTTGTAATTCTTGCCCTCGCCAATACAAAAGCATTGCTCACCGGAAACACCCAAGTCCTTCAACTGGTTGACGGATTTAATAATAAACGGGAGAATTGATTTTTCCAGTTTGGGGTCATCGTAGTAGTTGATATTCTTGCCGCCTTTTGTGAATCCAAGAGGTGACAGTGCGGAAATGAAGTAGCGTTGATAGAATTTTTTCAGTCCGCCATAGGCTGAAATCATTCGATAAATAAAATCAGCAGAAAGTTCAGACTTCTTGTCGAGTGTATTTTTTATCCCGCATTCGATTTCAAGCCTGACAGGGTCAGTGAAGGAGATTCCGGTTATACCGGACCCCAACCTGCCCGGATTGATGCCCAACATCAGGGTTCTTGTCTTACTGTCGTTGTAATATTTTTCATAGAACTGTTGACAGAGTTTAAAGACATATTCATCCTGGTAGGGGTTCATCACCGCAATAGACTTTGGTATAGATGGCGGAGGGGAGAGCTGCTTGAGGAAGGAGAGGATGGATGCGGAGAACATTTCAAAAGTCGTTATGAAGTAATTTCAAAGGCACTCCGGTAAAAATCATCTTTCTGTACAAAATCCAGCAATTCAATATAAAATGGATCGGCTCCGAGTGTGGCACTGTCGCCGATCATGATCAACTTCTTTTTCGCACGGGTCATCGCCACGTTGGTCCGGCGGATATCTTTTAAAAAGCCTACCTCACCTTTGTCATTACTCCTGACAAAACTGATGATAATCACATCCCGCTCCTGACCCTGAAAGGCATCTACCGTATTGATGGCAATGAGTTTGTGAAGTGGTTCAAGTGTTGACGAACTTTCTGCCAGTTTGTGAAGTAAATCAACCTGCGCGCGGTATGGAGTGATTATTCCCAGTGAAATATTTTCCTGCATCCATTCTTCAAGACCAATCGACTCAACCAGCTTTTCGGCTTGCCGGATAACCAATTGGCCTTCTTCCTGGTTAAATCTGCTCAGCGTTTCCGGATCCTGAGCCTCATTGAACCCGCAGCCTGCCGTGTCGATAAATTCAACGGGTGGTTGATCGGGTCGCAGCAATGCATGTCTGACGGATTCATGCGCGATCAGTTCATTGTGGTAGAAATGAGCCGAAGAAAATTTCATGATGGCCTCGTGCATGCGATATTGAACCTTCAGCATGGAAGAATAGGATGGATGTTTCTGAATTCCCTTTTCAAAAAGGGTGTTGGCCAATCCCGCCTTCGCCGCTTCATTTGATTTTATAGTCGGAGGGAGTTGATGATGGTCGCCGGCAAAGATTACCCGTTGTGAACGCAGGATCGGAATCCAGCATGCAGGCTCCAGTGCCTGACCGGCTTCGTCTATGAATACGGTCTTAAATTTTCTGCCGCGCATGACCGGGTGAGAAGAGCCTACCAGCGTGGTACAAATCGCTTCGCTTTTGTTTAACAGGTCACTGACAATATAGAATTCCAATGTATCAGCGTCCGATTTCAGTTTCTTCGATTCTTCGATCAACATCCTTCGCTGTTCACGTTCGCTGAATCCAAAATTACGTTTGTATTTATACGCCATGCCCTTCGTTTGCTCCAGTTTTTTACGCAAACTCCGCAGTTCCTGGTAGTGTGGATGTTCCGCAATCCGCGCATCCAAAGTCTTACTCAATGTTTGCTCGGTCACGCGCGCCGGATGCCCGATACGAAGAACATACAATCCCAGCTCACTCAGTTTTTCCACCAGCAAATCCACAGCGGCATTGCTCGGCGCACACACCAACACCTGGTTTTCTTCCTTTACCGTGCTTTGAATCGCCTGTGCCAGTGTTGTGGTTTTTCCTGTACCGGGAGGTCCATGTATAAAGGCAACGTCAGCAGTCTCCATGACCTGGCGAAGTGCTTCATTCTGACTGTCATTCAGCAAAGGCGAAGCTTGAAACTTGATTTCTAGAACCTTTTTTCTTGATTTCAGATGTTGTGAATCTTTTCCTAACAGCGTTTCCCTCAATTCTGCGATACGATTGCCATCGGCTTTCATTACTTCTTTGAGCGCAAATTCCATTTCGCGGTATGTCATCTCATCGAACATGACATCTATACCCAGCAGACCATCGTCGATCCATTCCGGCAGTTCATCCCCGTTCAGGGTAATTACCATTGTATTGTCCCTAACATAGTTCACCACACCATTGACATGTTCTTTTTCAGGTTTTCGGGATGCATTCGAAAAGACACTCACCGACTTTCCACTCTGAAAAGCATGAGGCTGATCAGGATGAGTTGTCCGTTCCACCTCGATCACCAGCCTTTCCCCTGTACCGATATAATCGCGTTTCAGTCTTACCGGATACCACGTTGTACCTTCCTGAGTACGCTGGTGTAACGAACGCAGCAAGACTTTGCTTCGGTAATATTCGAGGTCAGCGTGGCGTTCAAGCCGGATAAGATCGGTGGTTTGCTTTAGCTGATCGAGAGCAGACATGGCGGCAAAGATAGGCCATCGTTCTCAAGGAGGTGCCAGCTTGGTGATTTTGTTTTGCAACAACGCTTTTTCCGTGGGGGATTGGGTCAACCGGATAGCATCTTCAAAATATTTTCTCGCTTCTTTATTTTTTCCAACCTGGGCATTCCATTCACCCAATGCTGCTGGAAAGAGATAGTAGTTTCGCAGGGAACGATCATCGAGTTGCCTGGAATACGTTAATGCCGCCTGGGGCCCATGTACTTCAGCAAAGACGATGAGTCGATTCAGAGCAATCAAAGCATCAGGTTTGATGTTGAAGAGCCAATCATAGAGTTGCAGGATTTTTTTCCAGTTCGTTTCGGCATAGTTGCCCGCAATGCAATGTTCCTGGGCAATGGCGGCTTCCAGGGTAAACGAAGACAATGATTCGCACTTTGATGCCTCCTGCAGATAGTATTGTGCCTGCCGGATGAGTGGCTGATTCCATTGTGACCTGTCCTGCTCTTTTAGTTGGAGCAGGTGCCCTTCTGTGTCAAGACGGCTGTACAATCGGGCAGATTGAAAACACATCAGCGACAGAAGTCCGAGGCTTTTCTCCTGGCGGGTGAGACGGTGGTCAGAAATCATTTTTCCAAGCCGCAGGGATTCTTCCACGAGGTCTTCGCGAATGAGGGAATCGTGACTTGTTGAATTGTAGCCTTCGTTAAAAATCAGATATATCGCGGTCAATACATTGTCCAATCTCAACTGGAGTTCATGTGGATCGGGCAGTTCAAATTTTATTTTTTCATTTCTAAACTGCTCCCGGGCACGAAAAAGCCTTTTGGTGATCGTTTCTTCATTACTGATAAAAGCTTTTGCGATTTCGGCCACACTGAAACCGCAAAGTGTTTTCAATATTAACGCCACCTGACCCTCTTCGGAAACCAACGGATGACAACACACGAACATCATCCGGAGTTGTTCATCTTCAATCTCGTCCTCTTTTACTAAATGTTGAAGTGTAGGACTGGCAGAATATTCTGATTTGAGAAGCGGCGAGAGGTTGGAAGCAAATTCCTTGTGATGTCTTTCACGCCGAATGACATCGAGTGCCTTGTTGCGTGCGGCAGTGAACAACCAGGCTGTGGGATTCTCCGGAACGCCGTGGTATTTCCAATGGTCAAGTGCCTTCACCAGAACATCCTGGACAACATCTTCTGCGAGCTCAAGATTATGGGGTCCAAATATCCTCGTGAGGACGGAAATTAATTTCCCCGACTCATGCCGAAACAGGTGATCGATTAGAGACTTTGGTTCAACCACACATTAAAGATAATTGCTGACGGTCGGTACTGTACTAATGCGCCGGCATAATTTCCCTCACTTCAACTGAACCATCATCTGTTGTTAAAGAGGGGCAGCCTCTCGAAAGTTCCACAGCTTCGTTAAAATCATGGGCTTTGATCAGGAGGTAACCCCCCACAATATCCTTGCCTTCCGTGAATGGTCCGTCCGTTATTTTCCTTGCATTGGTTTTTACCACTTTTCCGTGAGCAAACAGCGGTTGACCACCAATGAGTTTTCCCTTTTCGGCAAGGTCGCTCATCCACGTATTCCATTTTAACAGTTCCTTTTGCATTTCTTCCGGCGAAAGACTGGTAAATGCTTTTTCATTATTCATATCTCCACGGAAGATGTACATGAATTCTTTCATACCATGATAATTTTAATTTTGAATTATGACTTTCATCATACGGAAGACGATTGAGCAACCATAAACTTGACGGACGGTCAGGATATTTGTCAGATAGTTTGAAATTAAGGATAAAAAATGTCCTTTTAGTATTGATTTTGGCCTAAATGGGGGAAAATTACTCACAGCCAAGTTGAAGATTTATCATTGAAATTCTTACTTTTACTAGCAACCATCTGAAAATAAAACGTTTGTTATGAAAAAAATACTTGTCCCCACTGACTTCTCCAAGAACGCTGTCAACGCTACTGATGTGGCATTCGATATAGCCAAAAAGTCCGGTGCCAGCCTGACGCTCCTTCACGTTATTGAAGGCCCTTCCGGCGCATCCTCATTCAATGTAGAGGGCCAGGTCTCTTATTCTAACATGTCAGATAAGCTTTTCACACTCCAGATGATCAAAAAGGCAAAAGCCCAACTGGAGAAAGCAGTTAAAGACACGCGGTATGCATCGGTAAAAGTGGAAGGTGAATTGAGAATGGGAAATGCATTTCATGGTATTCGGACGATCATCGCTGAACATAAAGTGGACCTTGTAGTGATGGGAACGACCGGTCGTACAGGCGTGGATAAACTCATCATCGGTTCCAATGCTGAGAAAGTCATCCGCACATCGCATTGCCCGGTGCTGACCCTTCAGGACAAGCCGAAAGTAACCGATTTTAAAAATATTGTGTATGCCACAGCCATGTCAAAGGATGAGGAGGTATTCTCCCGCATTGTAAAGCGGACACAGGCTTTGTATGATTCAACTATTCATTTGGTGAGGGTGAATACACCCGGAGATTTCCAGCGTGATTACATCGTGAAGGGGTATATGGAGAAATTCGCGAAGTCATTGGGATTGAAAAAAGTTACGTTGAATATTTTCAATGACCTCACCGTAGAAGAAGGTGTGATCCGCTTTGGCGATCAGATTAATGCTGACCTGATTGCCATGGCGACCCATGGACGCTCAGGATTCGCTCATGTCATTGCCGGAAGCGTCGCAGAGGAAGTTGCCAACCAATCAAAACGCCCCGTGCTCACTTTTGTTGTGAAGCATTGATTTGAATTTTTAAATAGTCTTGTAAACGATGCCACCCCTTAGGGTGGCATTTTTTTGTCGGGGATTGTATTGTAACTTTTCGCTTATTCTCAAAAGCTTTGAAGGACTATTACCAGATACTGCGCGTAAGCCATCAAGCCAACGCGGTGGAAATCAAGCGGGCGTATAGAAGACTTGCGGTAGTTTTTCATCCTGATAAAAATCCTTCAGAGGAAGCATCGGCACTTTTCCAGGAAATTAATGAAGCGCATGAAGTACTCGCTGATCCGGATAAAAGGGCGATGTATG
>DAOMZK010000125.1:0-6855 GCA_035438035.1 Cyclobacteriaceae bacterium
GTGGATTTTTCAAATTGCAATACGGAGGGAAGCAGGAGAAAACCGGGCACACCTCTAACAACTTCAAGGTCTAGTTTGGCTTGTGTAGCCTTGTCTTTGAGATAACGGCCTTTGGATTCATTGAGCATCATGCCGTTGAAAAAGATTCCGCCGGCAATAGACAATTTTTTGGATGAGTCGGTGGATTCCAGTGTTAGATCGGTCTTTTCAAACCTGAGCCCATACGATTTTCTCTTAACCGAATCAAAATACATGAGCTGTGTATTCTCAAAACTGATTTCTTTCAGATCAATCGTGGGTTTGAATCCTGTTTTGGCCACTGTATCTGACTTATCCTTCTTTTTAAAAGTGTCCATATTTGTATACCCGTCTGAAGCACGGAATACATAGACATTTGCGTTCTTAATCTTGATAGATTGCAGGCTGATAGTTCCGGTGATCAACTGCAGGGGTTGAATATTGATGTAAATCTTCTCTGCGTTAAAAAAATCGTGGTGATACTTTTCATATTGAGGTCCACGCAGATAAATATTGGAAAGTGAAATTGAAAACGTAGGAAAATCCTCGAATAAAGTAAAACTCAGTCCGCCCACCTGGATATTACCGTTGATTGCCGTTTGAAGTTTTTCATTCAGTCTTTCCAGGATCCTTTTTTCATTAACAGCGGCAATGCCATACGCGACGGCCATCAACACCAGGATTAGGGCAAGCAGGTAGGTTATGCCGCGGAGTAAAATCCGGACCCAGGATATTTTTTTATTTTTTTTAGGGGTCATCGTTCAGGTAGTTAGATCGGTCATGTTTTTTCAAGAACAACAGCATATCCCTGACCCACACCTACACACATCGTGACCAGAGCGTAACGCTTATTTTGGTTCTGTAATTCCGTTGCAGCAGTCAAAATGATTCTCGCACCCGACATACCCAGTGGATGTCCGAGTGCAATGGCTCCACCGTTGACATTCACCCTTGCATCGTCATCTTTCAAGCCGAGTTGACGCAAGCAGGCAAGGCATTGCGCAGCAAAAGCCTCATTGATTTCGATTACATCAATTTGATCCAGTGTGATCCCGGCCTTCTTCAAAGCCTTCTGGGATGCCAATACAGGCCCGATACCCATGATGCGGGGTTCTACACCCACAACGGCAGAGGAAACAACCTTTGCTTTTGGCCTAAGTCCAAAAGTTTTTATCCCTACTTCAGAAGAAATAATTAAGGCTGCAGCGCCATCGTTCAGTCCGGATGAATTGCCGGCCGTAACTGAACCCTCTTTCTTGAATGCAGGCTTCAACTGTGCCAGCTTTTCAATTGTAGTCCCCGGCTTGACGAATTCATCAGCTGCAAAATTGACTATTTCATTTTTCCCGGAAGGAATCTGAACTGTGGTTATCTCCTGGGCGAACCGACCACTCTGTTGCGCCTGGTTCGCTTTCATTTGTGAACGGAATGAAAACAGATCCTGGTCTGCCCGGCTGATACCATACTTGTCGACCAGGTTTTCTGCTGTCATGCCCATGGGATCCGTGCCATACCCGGCATGCATCTTCTCATTTACAAAACGCCAGCCAAAACTGGAGTCATACAATTTTGCATCATTACCGAATGCCCTGGATGACTTCGACAACACCCAGGGACCGCGTGTCATATGTTCGACGCCACCTGCAATGAAAATATCTCCATCCCCGCTTTTGATTGCGCGCGATGCATGGATCACTGCCGACATTCCCGAGGAACAAAGACGGTTAACGGTTTCCCCCGGTACTTCTACAGGCAAACCCGCCAGCAACAGCGCCATGCGGGCGACATTGCGGTTATCCTCTCCGGCTTGATTGGCACAGCCGAGAATGACATCATCAATTTTATTTAAGGGAATCTGCGGATTGCGTTTGGTAAGCTCCCGGATTACCCCTGCCGCCAGATCATCCGCCCGGACATTTGACAGGCTTCCACCCAGATTTCCGATGGGCGTCCGGATACCGTCGATAATAAACACATCTTTCATTATCCGTGAAAGATAGTTATTTCGTCAATTGAATTTATTCAGACGGGGGCTTTATCCGGCACTTTTACCGCAGCGGGTTTCTCGCTGACTTTTTCTTTGTTGATTCCAAAAAGACGATACGCCAGGAGCTTCCCTCCTTCACTGTCACCTTTGGCCACCCTGAGGATTCCCCGCTGCCTGACTTCAATACCTGAAGTAACGGAATAGTCTATCAACAAGGCATCCTTCGTTTCTGAAAACCGAAGATTGGCTGTCGGAACATCGGCCTCATTGTTGGTAAAATCCAGGTTGCAATTCTTCATGGCACCCAGGACATCCTCTGCTTGATCCGAACTTACGTCTCCGCTCACAATAAGATTGAATTTCATTTCCAGTCCGGAAAATGGAACCAGTTGGGGATATTCATCATACAGCCGGGTTATCCATTTTTGCTTGTCCGATTCGTTGGAGGCCGCATGTGCCAGTCCCTCAAAGACACGAGCGCTCAACAGTGTTTGATAGGCATCGGTTCTGTCTATTTCTTTGATCACCTGCTCAAAATATTCTGTTGCTTGGGTGGCTTCTCCTTCAGCGAGGTACAACTTACCGAGAAAATACCTGAAATATTTTTTCAATTGTGGGCGTTTATCCGTTCGCAGAAGGTTTTCATAGATGTCAATAAAATATTCATTCCCAAACCCGTCAATGACAGACCATACTTCATCAAAAGACATCAGGTTTTCGGAAGAAAAAATCGTGTAGATCACTTGTTCTCTTTCCGGATTTTTGGCTACCAGGGAAGCCAGCACCAGTTTATGGTGGTGAATCTCCAGTGAAAAACGAATCCACTCAAACCAATTGTAAGGATTCAGCCAAAACCACCATTGATCATTTTCAAAAAAATATTCCTTCTTCAATTGCAACTGGTTGATGTAATTCAACGAAGCCACGGCAAGATTGTACTGTTCCTGACCCCACGTCGTTCCAATGTGTAGTTCCTGGAAGCGCGCGGCTTTATTGTTGCGCCATTGGCTCTCATCGGTGAGCCCTTCGTAATGCAAGGCCCTTGCCAATCCTATGGTATGCCAGCCATAGCCAGGCGTGGCGCCCTGCAGGTCCAGAATTTTCCGGAGGAGTGTGTCGGCCAATTCCGGGTGACCGCGATAGATATTCAGCATTCCCTGCATATAGAAATATTCCTTTGTCCGCTTCTCCGAACTGTATTCTTTTTTCTCAGCTTCCTTAAAAAATTCATCCGCCTCCGCCAGCTCTCCCATCGCCAGCTTGAATTCAGCGTAGTTGTTGCTGGAGTACGCATCATTCATGATCAGCACATCGTAGAAATAATTCGCAGAATCAATTTCCAGTTTGTAGTCCATGATCATGGCCTTGTAGTGATATGTGGACAGGTATTGACGGTTGAGAAAGTTCGGATCAAACAATCCCATGTTAAGGGAATTGTCATTCTGCAATTTGTATAAAGCTGAATCAAGGTATCGATCGGCGACGGCTGTATTCGCCTTGACAGAATTTTTCAGGAAAGAATATTGCTTAGAAGTATACACCCGGTTGCGGTGGTAAATCCAGGCAATGGTATTGTAAGAATCTGTGCCGGCTTCAAGCTGAAAATTCCTGTCACGCACATGCAAGAGGATTTCAAGCGCCTTGTCCGGCATTTCAATATTCTGATAACTGCTTTGAAGCAGATAGGCTATTAATCCATATTCCCTGTGATATTTAAATACAGCCGCGTAAATCGGGTAACTGTTGCTGCGCGTGCGTAACTGACGGTCAAAATCTTTTTCCATCAGTCGGAGGGCCTTTTTTAAAGGTGTGATGACCTGTTTGAAGCCCAGTTCGTCATTGGCGCGGAAGTAGAGATAAGCTCCCTGCATTAGATAACCCACATAGTAGCTGCTATCCTCTCTGATATACTTCCGTGCCCTCTCCAGTACTTTGGGATCAGTATTGGCAAGATTTTCTTCGGCACGTTCCTGATCAATTTTTTCGCGAATGCGGTTCTGTGCGGCTGCCGTTTCCGGGAGCGCAATGATCATCATCAAGACGATGATGATCTTTACACAGAAAAGTATCCACTGATTCATCACTTTGAAGGTGTAATGGAAAGTTTTGCGAGTCGGTTCACTTCCTGATCCGTCAATTGCTGTAACACTGACTTGGAGGCTTCACGGTTTCTAAAAATCAATCGATGATGCAATACAGGATGCGACAAGGCACGGATATCATCTTCGATAACAAAGTTGCGCTGGTTGACCACAGCCCACGCCTTTAAGCACTTAATGAATGTAATCCCGCCACGGGTAGAACATCCCAGCGCTATGTCCTGGTGGTTGCGGGTGGATTGGACCAGTTTGACTACTGATTTCACCAGCTCAGGATGCAGATAAACATTTTCTGCTTCATTCTGCAAATTAATGATGTCATCATAGGTGAGCACTTGCTTTACCGCATCGCGCTTGCCGATGGAAAGATAATTGTTGTAAATATCAAACTCCACATCCTCTGTCACGTAGCCAAAAGTTATTTTCATAAAAAACCGGTCGAGTTGGGCAGCCGGCAGCGGGTACGTTCCCTCCATTTCAATTGGATTCTGTGTGGCTATTGTAAAAAAGAATTTATCAAGCGTGAACGTGGTGTCCCCTGATGAGATTTGATTCTCTGCCATACATTCCAGCAAGGCACTCTGAACTTTGGGAGAAGCGCGGTTAATTTCATCTGCCAGGAGAACATTGGTGAAAAGCGGACCTTTTTTAAAAACAAAGTCTTTTTTGTCTTCATCGAAAATGTATGATCCGATGAGATCCATCGGCAGTAGATCAGGAGTGAACTGGATACGTTTGAAAGAAACGCCGCCGCTGCTTGTATGATATTGATCATGTGTTCCTTCCGATATAGATTGTGCGAGGGTCTTGGCCAATACGGTCTTTCCTGCACCCGGATTATCTTCCATGAGGATATGTCCACGTGCCAGGAGTGCAGTAATCACGTACTTGACTTGCTGCGTCTTGCCCCTGATAATTTTTTCGATGTTCTCGGTGAGCTTTAAAAGATTAGCGCCATGACCGGACTGGGATACGGGTGTACTCATAGGGATTGTGTTTGATTCTCTTGTTCTGGCGCTAACGGTTTCATAAAATACCGGCTCGCCAATAAAATATTGAAATAATTTAAGATGGTTTTCATGAGGCCTATTCCCTTCCGAATGGAAGGTCCAAGCGTCCGGGCAAACCGATTGATTGTCTCTTCATCACCGGAGATCAGTGTGCCCTTGCCATACTTCAATCGCAGATACACATTCATAAATTCTGAAAAGCCCGCCATCAATATGGGATCCGTCTTCAAATTCGCATACTCAAGGGGTGTTTCTCCTCCGCGTTCAAGTCCTGCCATGTGGAAACGATAAAGTGCTTCTCTATATATAGTGTCGGCTTTTGATTTTGGGTTCCCGGCCATCATGCGCCTGACCATCAGATATAGCAGGATCAGCACCGGAAGCAGGAAAATAAAAAGAACAACTCCACCAACCGATTTGGCGGCTATCCAAAGTATTTCCTCCAGTGTAAGTCCCTTCTCTTCCTGTTTCTTTGGGTGGTTATTTTTTGTCTCCTCAGGCTTAGCCTTTTCCCGCGGTTTGATGTGAATTTCATCAGCAACAATAGGTTTGGGAAAATCTTCCACCTGTTTTTCAATTTTCACGCCGCGCCTTGGCACCGGTATTTTCTTGGCTTCATCCATGTAGGAAACAACCACAATTGAATCACCGGGAAGAATACAGGCCAGGGTGGTATCCCGCTTATCGTACACCACCTTGCAAACAGAAGCATCGATGGTGCGGGTGAAGGTTTGCTTTAACGGATAGAGGTCATTGAAATAAATAATATTATTAAATGTGACATCGACGCGCTTGCGGGTTAAATCGGCAGCGGATTCAGCCACTCCATTGATTACCAGCCAGGGTTGAGGTGGCGGCAAAGGTGGAGTGCCGTCCGGCTTGGGTGCACTTTGCTGTTCTTCATTGCCGATGGTCATGTCAAAATCCATCCATCCATAGCCGGGAAAATAAACCTGCGTCCAGGCGTGGGCCTGGCTGGCATAGAACCAGTACCATCCTTTGTTTTTATCACTGCGGTTTACAGTGGCAAATCCTGTTGTAAACCTTGCGGGAATTCCCAGGGCGCGCAGCATCAATAGTGAGGCGCCTGCATAGTAAGTACAATAGCCGGCGTGGGTTTTGAAAAGAAAATTTCCCAGCATGGAAGCGTTGGGAATGTTGGGATCCGTTGTCAGCCCCGGTTTTAATGTATATCGGAAAATGCGTTTACCGTCTTCACCCCGCTGTAAAAAGAAATCCCGGATGGCCAGCACCTTGTCTACCGGAAGAGCTTTACCTTCCACAATGCTTTTCGACAAGTTCAAAATGGAATCATACAGCTTACCTTTCGGGAGTTCGGTATAATAAGAATAGAAAGCCTTATCTACGGAATTGTAATCTCTTACATTTCTCAATTCTTCATGCCGCTCTTCCTGGTAAAGTTCCAGTTGCGGGCTTGCCGAAGGATTGTAAACAAAATAAGCGTTGTTCAATTCTGATGAATAGGATTTGACTTTGTATGCGGAATTAAATTGCTTTTGAAAGTCTTTTTCAACAGGAATGGTCTGACAGTAAAAAGCACCGCCCGGACCCAGGAGTGCGTGCTTCCAAGTATTGGATGAAAGGTAGATTTCGGCGGTGACAATATTTCGTTTTTTTCTACCCAGTGAATTTTTGATCACCGAACTGTCGGAACGGGAATGATATAGGGGCAGCACCGAAGGGTCGATATCAAATTCATCGAAGAACGGTGGAGAAACAT
>DAOMZK010000126.1:0-6853 GCA_035438035.1 Cyclobacteriaceae bacterium
ATGTTCTGCCATACATCGGGAAAATGGTAGAGCGGCACTTTATTGATATTGAAATTCGGCCCAAACAACTGCGCGCCTTTGCTGGTAATCCACTTCAGCACTTCCATGCCGCTGGAGGTGGTGAAGGCCATCGTTCCAAAGTACAGACCACACACCACCCAAAAGGTGCGGTAGTTTGTCATTTTCTTTAAATCAATTTTTAACAAGTGCAGCATGATCCGCTTCGGCTAGTATTTCCAAAAATTGTTTCTCGAGACTCTTCTTCTGTGTCACCAGGTGCGTGGCCACTATTCCCTTGTCAAACAAATATCGGTTGAGATCCTGGCTATGAAATCCCTCCCGCATTTTGACAAGATGGTAGTTAATATCCTTCTTTACCTGTTATGCACCCTGGAAGGATTCAAGAATAATTTGCAAGTCATCATGGTACGCTACCACTTCAATGGTCTCTTCTCCTTTTCCTACATCGTCAACCGGCCCGTAGTGAACCAATGTACCCTTTCTCAGGATGGCAAAGTGGGAACAAACTTTCTGCACCTCATCCAGCAGGTGACTGGCCAGGATGATGGTCTTGCCGTCAAGGGCAATCTTCTTGATGATCTCACGGATTTCAGCAATACCCATGGGGTCAAGGCCGTTCGTGGGCTCATCGAGAATTAACACCACCGGATCATTTAGCAAAGCCGAGGCAATTGCCAATCTTTGCTTCATCCCCAATGAGTAGGTTTTGTATTCATGATTCCTTCGGGCTGTAAGATCAACCAGGTCAAGCACCTTATTAATATTCGCAACAGGAGCTTCCTTGATCAACGCCATCAATTCGAGATTTTGCTGACCGGTGAGGTAGGGATAGAAAATGGGATGTTCAAGTACGGCACCGATTTTCTTGCGTTGCCTGTTGGTCGGCGGTTCTCCAAACCAGGTAAAACTTCCTGAAGACGGCAGGGTAACGCCCATCAGCATACCCAATGTGGTGGTTTTGCCGCTTCCGTTAGGTCCCAACATGCCGAAAACCTCACCGCGCTTCACTTCGAAGTCGATCTGGTTAACGGCGCAGAGCTTGCCGAAATTTTTCGTGAGTTTTTGAATCGAGAGAACAGTTTCCAAATGCTGGGATTTTAGTGGTTGGGCTTGTCTTCGTCTTTATCCTTGTCGCGGTGACTGAAGTCCCGGATAGTCTTTCCAATATCCGTATTATTTTCCATTGCGTTTATAAACTGGCCCACTTTATTCATATCGATGGTTCCGATGATGTCCAGTACGTACATATTGGTTGAATCATTCACCACCAAAACTGTACCGGCCGGCGAGGTCCATCCCTTCTCCTTGAAGAAAACGTCAAAGTTTTTTCCCTTATATCGACTCGTCATCACACTTTCGTAGTCTTCCTTCACATAATCGCTCTTCAGTTTTTTATATTCCGTCGATCCGAATTTTTTTGTTGATTTATTGATCATCAGGAATTTCATTTTTTCAATGTCCTTTACCAACTCCTTCAATTCCTTATTGTCAGTGATGTTCCACATCTCCATGGTGTTCTTATAAAAAAACAAGGCAACTGTATTTTCCTTGAACTGACTCTGAAGGGCATTGGTGGTCTTCGTCTGAGCCTTGATTGTCAGCGCAAACAGTATCACTATTCCCGAAAGAATAACTCGCTTCATGTTACTATAAAGTTACTTGTTAATAGTGATCCGGTTGTCCCCTTCCTTAAAGAGGGCAGGATCAATGGTCCCCTTCATCTCGATAGCCACCACTTTCCCCTGGTCTTCTACGAGGACAAAGTAACGGTCCTTCGCATTAGCATCCGTCCGGTGGAATACGGACACGATATCACCATGGTCGCGTATGGTGGCCATCTCTTCAAATAAATCCTTTTTCAAAAATCCCTTGAATCCGTTGATTGACAGGTTTTGTTTTGCAAACTCATTTTTAGGGATTACGATAAACCGGATATGGCGGATATCTTTCACCATGGCTTTAAGCACATCATTGTCGTTCGCCATAACATTCACCGCCAAACGGCAAAGCATTCCACCCATACTGAATGCATGAACATCTTCCTTGCCCTTAAAATGGGAATAGAGGGCTTCGTAACTTTTACTTTGAGCAAAAGCCGCAACTGAAGCGGCGGTGAATAGGATCAGGATGTTTAACTTTTTCATAGGGCTGTATTAAAAGATAAAGTGTTGACTCCCAAAGGAGCCAACACTTTATACGGAAAATCCTACTCGTCGTTTTTCTTTTCTTTATCTTCTTTACTGCCTTTGTCCATTTTCTTCAGGTGCTGAAGACCGTCGATATCCATTTTGCTGCCGATCCTGCTGATTTCCTTCAGGTCAATTTCTCCGAAAAGGGTGAGCACCATGAATTCCTCATTACCGCCGGCTACCATCACCAGCTCACTGATTACACCAGGCTTGCTTTCGCGAATAAAAAACTTCATGTCTTTGTCCTTGTCCCGCACAGACATCAGTTCTTCATAATCCTTTGCGGGGATAAGGGACAATGCCTCCTTGTACAGTTCTCTTGAATTCCTTGCTTCTTCCTTCGCCAGCACACGCAGACCTTTCAGCTTACTGATGGCAGTCAGCACATCCTGGTCATTCTTGTCCTTGACTTCCATGTTCGTAAACATGCTGAACATTTTGGAGCTGACTGTCACTTGTGTGAATGACTCGTCGTCCTGGTATTTCGCGAAAAATTTTGAGATTGCATCTCCCTGCGCCTGTGCCGCTACCGACACCATCAACATCACTGCACCCATCATTAACTTTTTCATAGTATGTTTTATTAAATGTTTCTGATTTGATTTACTTCATTTAAATATTTGCCTTTGCTGCTTCCTGTTTAGACTGTATTTTCTTTTCTGCATCATTGAACACTTTTATCTTCCCCGCTTCCCTTTTCGCCTTTCCAAAACTTCCCGAAATCATCATCAGCGCCTTCTTTGTTTCTTCAAAAGCCATCTGCGGATCGGTGTAGGTATCCTGTAATTCCTGCGGATAGGACTTTCTGATTTCCTGGCGGATGATGAACGTTGCCGCCACCACCACTACAATTCCTGCTGCTATTCTTGCCAGGTTCACAAAACTGATACTGATGACTTTACCTCCCTGACGCTTCTTCAATTGCTTTGTTACATCTTTCTCAAAATTTTCATTCAACGATTTATTTTTTTCGAAGCTGAGGTACTGGAATAAAGACGCTGTCTCTTTCAACGAAGCGGGTACTTCGCCGTGGAAGAAGTCGCGCAACTGCTGCTCTTCCTCCAGCGTCGTCTCGCAACTCCAGTATTTTTCGAGCAATTGCTCAATTTTTTCAGAGTCCATACGTATTTATTTTTTGTAGTTTCTCACGAACGGAATTACGTGCGCGGAACAAATTCACTTTCACCTGGCTCATGTCAATTTCCAGAATCTCACCAATCTCCTGGTAACTATATCCTTCAATATCACGCAAGTGCATGATTTGCCGTTGCTTTTCGGGCAATACTGCCATCAGTTCACCAATTCGTTTAATACTTTCGTTCATTTCTGTTCGCTCCAGGGGTGATAAAGCATCATGTTGAACTTGTGCGCCTTTTTCTATCGAATCAGTTACCCTTCTTTGTTGCTGCCGAAGACGGTCCAGCGAAAGGTTCCGGGTGATGCGCATACACCAGGCCTCCAGGTTTTGTATCTCATCCAACTGATCCCGTCCATTCCAAACCTTTATTAAAACCTCCTGTACCACGTCTTTGGCCTCGTCGCTGCTGCCCAAAAGACGGAAAGCAAAGCGAAAAAGCTTGTTTTTGACAGGAAATACCGAGTTTTGAAAGGTTTCCAAATTCATCAATTACAGGGACAAGACGGTGGGTTAAGCACTTTGTTACAGGACGGCCGAAATTTATGGAGGAATAAATAGTTTCCCGCATCCCGATAGCTATGGGGACGGGACCGCAGGAATGAACCGCAACTTTTTTGGCTACCCTTATGTTGGCTGGGTAGGGGTATATTGAACCGGTTTTTAGAAAATGGATCGCTCTCAATTTTTAAAAAGTACGCTTGGCCTATTATCTATGAATTCATTAAAAGATCTGCATAAACTAAGCACCACGCTCGACGAGCAGGAGCGTAAAACACCTTTGCTGTTTATGGGGCACGGCTCCCCGATGAATGGCATTGAAGATAATGAGTTCAGTGCAACATGGGAAAATATGGGCAAGCAATTGGAAGCCCCCACGGCCGTGCTCTGCATTTCTGCTCATTGGTTCACAAAAGGAACCCATGTTACGGCCATGGAGAATCCAAAAACTATCCATGATTTCTATGGATTTCCCAAAGCGCTTTTTGATGTACAATATCCGGCACCGGGAAACCCGGTATTGGCTAAGGAGACTGCGGCATTGATTCACAAGACTCCGGTTGGACTGGATCACGAGTGGGGTCTTGATCACGGCACCTGGTCCGTCGTGAAGAGGATGTTTCCTGAAGCAAAAATTCCTGTCTTACAGTTAAGTATTGACTACACCAGGAAACCTGAGTTCCATTACGACCTGGCGAAAGAACTGGCTTCACTCCGCCGCAAAGGTGTTTTGATCATCGGCAGCGGGAATATGGTACACAACCTGGGGATCATGAACTGGAAAATGCAGACCACGGGGTATGACTGGGCGATTGAAATGAATGAGAAATTCAAAGTATTGATTGCCGAAGGCGATCATAAGCCCCTGCTCAACTATGAAAGCCTGGGCGAGGCTGCCAAACTTTCTATTCCCACACCGGAGCACTATCTCCCGTTGATTTACATTTTAGGTTTAA
Source organism: Cyclobacteriaceae bacterium (assembly GCA_035438035.1). Taxonomy (GTDB): domain Bacteria; phylum Bacteroidota; class Bacteroidia; order Cytophagales; family Cyclobacteriaceae; genus ELB16-189. The sequence goes on from DAOMZK010000126.1 coordinate 4,803, forward strand.
AAGAAGAAAAGGAATCAGTATCGTTCTTCAATGACAAGACTATGATGGGCTCTATATCGATGACATCGGTAAAGATTTCCTGAAAAAAATCACTAAGCCACAAAGAGAAGAAGAATTTCAAATCGCTTAAGGAAGGGAAAAGTACGCTGGTTGGAAGGTCCCAGCAATCCGGCTACCCAGCCAACCAGCTATCCAGCTATCCAGCTACCCAGCTACCCACCTTGTAGCTTTGTGCCTTCGTGGCAAAAACTGTATTTTAATCCCATGGAAGAGCCCGACGAAAAAATAGTTGTCTTTGACGGATACGAAACCGTCGTGCAGGCCAATCTTGTCAAGACCAAACTGGATGCCTACGGTATCCCCTGTTTCTTGTCCGGAGAAAATTTTGCCGGTTTTATTCCGATCCGAAATGAACTTATGACCGGGGTGCAACTCCACATATTTGAACGGGACCGGGAGCGGGTGATTGAAATCCTGAAAGAAGAATAATCGGGATGCTTCTTCCCTACTTTCCTTTCCCGCCGGCATTCGACTTGAAAATGGGCACTGCTCCATTGTCTGCTGACAATCCGTTGGTGGAAATTGACAGGCATTACATAAACGAAATTAGTCTCAAACGAAAGCTGCTTACCGAAGATCCTGCCTATTATTATCGATCTTCCTCCTCCACCATCCCGGCCCAATGGGAAGTGGTAAAAAAAATTCTTACCGGATTATCGGCACGATACGCTCAGCACTTTACTTTTTTCCAGGATGGAAGTCGGATTGAATGGGAGAACAGGTTGTTGGGTGAAAGTGTTTCATTTACTTATGGAGACTCCAATTCATTGCCCTTTGAGCCATTGGATTGGGTCGGAAGACAGATCCAGGAAGACCTGATCCTGCTGGATAATAAATCCATATTGGTGGCCGGCCAACTCTGCTTTCCCAGCGGATGGAGCCTGGACGAAAAATTTGAGAAACACTTTCTGGAACTGCATGCACCATTGCCTGCATTGATGAAACCCATGCTGCAGGCAGCCGACAAACTGATCGAACGCATCCCGGAAGGCAAGCCGATTGCAAGGACAAACTGGGGATTCAGGGTCAGCAATCAATTGGACCTCTCATCCAGGCATGCCGACAGGTACCGTGAGGCGCTTCATCAAACCGCTTCGTTATTGACAAAAGAAAACACTGGTGACAAAATTTTTCTCCGCATTGAAAGGCAAACGCTTTCCAGATTGTCTGAATCAGGGTCAGTTCTGTTTACCATCCATACCTACAACAATACTGTGAAAAATGAGGCCAAAGACAAGGGCCGTGCTGAAGCTATGTTATCATTCCTGAAGACCGTACCGGATGAATTGCTGGCATATAAACAGATGACACCATGCTGTCTCGGCCAGTGTTGCCCCGGTCGTGATCGAGGAGCCGGTCGGACAGCTCGATCTGGCGCCGACGTTCTGCGCGGTGGCGGGCGTCACGCCGCCCGAATGGGTGCAGGGCGCGCCTCTCCCCACCGTGGCTGGGACGGGCCGGGAACGCGTGATCACCGAGTGGGACAGCCAGTTCCGCCAGATCGGAATGCATCTTCGGACGATCTACCGCGACGGGTACATCTGCACGGTCTACGAGCGATCGACGCGCGACCAAGGTTTCGACCTCGCTCGGGTGGTTCAGGCGTTCGGGGGGTCGCCCGACGAGATCCCGGACATCCGGTACGCCGGCACCGAGGGCGAACTCTACGACGTGCGCGAGGATCCCCACCAGTGGCGCAACCTCTGGGACGACCCCGCTCGTGCCAAGTTGCGCTCGGACCTCGTCGCCGACCTCTACGACCACCTGCCGGCCCGCCGTGAGCCATGGCCTCGGGTGGAGGCACCGGCTTGACGGCCATCGCGCTGGCCGGGGAGGGATCCACGCGTGCGGTTGCGGGTCAGCGCCTGCGACGGTACGAGGTCGGGCGAGGCGTTCCGCGGGGAGGAGCGCCGCGCGCGTCCCCGTCGTCTAGCCTGGCCAAGGACACCAGCCTTTCACGTTGGTAACACGGGTTCAAATCCCGTCGGGGA
>DAOMZK010000127.1:0-6839 GCA_035438035.1 Cyclobacteriaceae bacterium
CCATGAAGATCATGGAACTCCATCCGCTGCCCTGGGTCTGTAGTATTATAGATTGAATCATAAATTAATTTTTAGCGCGTCAAAGTTAGTAGTTTTTACGCGTTAAAGGGAATAACAAAAAAGTCCCGGCAGAAACCGGGACTTTTACGCTGTGGAATGTTATGACATTACTTGGTTGGTCCGTTTGAATCGGATTTGGGTGTTACCATAGCCTTAAAACGAAGGGTCGTAGTCTTGGGCCAGGTATTAGCAGTGACCGTGATGGTTTTATTATTGATGCCCTGTTTCCCATTGGTATCAAATTCAGCTTTTACATATCCCGCACCACCGACAGGTATCGGTTCATGTGTCCAGTCAGGAACTGTACATCCGCATGAAGGTTGGGCGGTTTGAATAATGAGTGGGGCCTGACCGGTATTTTTTACTTTGTAGGTATAAGAGACTTTTTTGCCTTCATTCACCGTGCCGAAGTCGTGATCGACAGTTTCAAATTCCATGATGGGAAGAGGTCCTTCCGGTTTTGTCTCTGTTGCAGGATCAGCAGGCGGGAGAGTAGTCTGGGCCGGTGTGGTGGTGGCTCCTTTGTTGGTTTCCAGTTGAGCCAAACGGCTTTCCAGTTCTGCTATTCTTTTTTCGGCGGCCTTGTCGCGGCACGCTCCCAATATGATCACCGCACATGCAACGGCGAACCCAATTGATATTCTCCTTTTCATACTTTACTATTTTTTATTCAACGTTCTAAAACTATTCAGAAATTCGGGAAGAGGTAACCCCTTTAACAAATCATTAACTTTTCTTGCTCGTTCCTCTTATTTGTGCCAGCAAATCATCCACATCTTCGAGCAGGCGTTCGGCCTTTCCCTTTGCTTCTGAAACAACTTTTTGACCCTGGGACTTCGCTTCAGTAGTAAGGGGAGTGTCCTTTCCGGAGACCAGGTCATCGAGAAAATCTTCCAGTATCTTCTTGTATTTGTCTAACCTGAAAGAAAGTTTTTCGCGGGTATTGGATCCCTTATCGGGGGCATACAACACCCCCAGGATAGCGCCGGCAGCGGCGCCCACCAGAAAAGCCATCAATGCATTGCTCTTTTTACTCATGCTGTTTTACTTGGAAGGACAAAGATAAGGCATTCAAAATAAACGTCAATTATCAAAATTGACTGTTGGCAGCACCATAATGTGAATTACAGCCTATTTATTGTCCATAAGACCCCGTCCGCTCTTCTTAATTTTTCCAGAATCTTTGAGGTGCTTCGCGATGACGTCCAGTATACCATTGATAAACTGACGGCTTTTAGGCGTGCTGTAATGTTTTGCCAGTTCGATGTATTCATTGATGGTCACCTTGACGGGAATGTTGGGGAAATCCGTCATTTCAACAATGGCCATGTGCAGGATCATCTGGTCGGTAAGGGGGAGCCGGTCAACCTCCCAATTTTTTGTGTTGTCCGCGATGAGCTTATGATAACTGCTGTCGAGACGGATGGCGCCGACAAAAAGTTTGTCGATAAATTCCTTGTCTTCATCCCAGTCGAGTGAAAGTTTTTGAATCTCGATGGTTTGGGTTTCTTCAGAAAATGATTTCATGGTTTTGTCCACCATGCTGCGGACAATTTCATGATCTTCGGCCCATCGCTGATCCTCTTCTTCAAAATATGAATTGATAATGGTATTTCCCAAAATCAGTTTGCGAACCAGGTGCTTGACAAATGCCCGGTGATCTTCCAGGGAAAGGCTGTCACTTTTGAGATAATTTTGAAATTCTTTATCGGGTTTGATGCAATCCCTGAACCATCCCCGCACCAGCTCCATACGGTGATCCCATCCGCTGCCGGTTTTCCCCGTTTCCTTTTTCAGATTAGGATGCTGAAGCAACACCGTTACCAGTGGGTTGATTGTAAAATTTTTAGCGGTCAGCTTTTTATCCTGGGCAGCCAGTGTTGCGAACGTGGGAATCAGGTTAAGGGCAGAGAGATAGTAAGAGTTTATTTTTTCCGCCTCGCTGACGATTGTTTTCCGGAAATAGTCAAAATCTTTTTTTAGTTGTTTATGGTAAATCGCCATGGCCTCTTCAATGGCTTCATTGATCCGTGGATCGGCATTTTCTTTGACTGTCTCAGTTCGAAATTGTTTCTCAAATTGTTTGACGGCAACCTGAAGTTGTCCTTTCAACAAAGCCTTGTCCTGAACCTTCATGGAGTTCAGATCGGGTTGAAAAAATGCGTGGACGTGGTCGAGGGCCAGCAGGTAGTCGGCTTCTTTGCATTGCTCATAAGCAAAGAGACTTTGCATAATTTTAATACGGAGGGTACGGCGATTGAGCATGGCAAGGAACGATAAAAAGAACGGCGCAAGTTACATTTTGTGATGGATAAATGGTTGATTTGAACTAAAATTCAGGTGTCCCGTTTTATCTCCATCCCGTAGTATTTTCATGAAGGAACTTTCCCGTCTCAACAAATATCTAATCAAGTACAAGTGGCACCTCTTTTGGGGCCTCGTATTTGTCATTATTTCGAACATTTTTCAGATTGTCCCCGGTCAGATGGTACGGTATTCCATTGATTTGGTTACCGATAATATCCATGTTTACCGGGCCCTGAATGCGACCGATGCACAGGCAAAATTCTTTGAGGTCTTCGCCTATGATATTCTCCTTGTGGCTATTCTCATTTTGATTATGGCGCTGCTGCGGGGCTTGTTCCTGTATTTTGTTCGTCAGACACTGATTGTAATGAGCCGGCTGATTGAGTATGACCTGAAAAATGAAATCTTTGAGCACTATCAAACACTGCCGCTGAGTTTCTATCGCCGGAATAACACCGGTGATTTAATGAACCGGATTTCGGAAGATGTGGGCCGGGTAAGAATGTACCTGGGGCCCTCGATCATGTATGGACTCCAGCTTTTTACTTTGTTTTTCATGCTGATCCCGATCATGCTGATGATCAGTGTGAAGCTGACGTTGTTTGCCCTGATGCCTTTGCCGCTCCTGTCGTTCAGTATTTATTATGTGAATAATATAATTGAGAAGCGTTCTGAGGAAATCCAGCGCAGCCAATCGCGTTTAAGCACTTTTGTTCAGGAAGCCTTTTCAGGAATCCGCGTACTGAAATCATTTATTAGAGAAAAGGAATCTGTTGGACGCTTTGCGCTTGAAAATGATGAATACAAAAGACAATCGCTGAAGCTGACCCGGGTTCAATCTCTCTTTTTTCCCCTCATGCTGGGGCTTATCGGACTCAGCACCATCCTGACGGTGTACCAGGGAAGTGTGGAAGTCATCAATGGTGCACTGACATTTGGCAACATTGCTGAATTTATCATTTATGTCAATTTATTAACGTGGCCGGTGGCTTCGTTGGGATGGACCAGTTCGCTGGTGCAGCGAGCAGAAGCTTCTCAAAAAAGAATAAATGAATTCCTGAAGACTAAAACTGAAATTCTGTCGCAAAAAAATCTAAAGCATGAGATTCGGGGCAAGATTGAATTCAGCAATGTTTCTTTTGTTTATCCTGATACCGGAATCAAAGCGCTGAAAAATATTTCGTTTACGATTCAACCGGGAGAATCGCTGGCGATTATTGGACGAACAGGCTCAGGGAAAAGTACAATCTCCAATCTTATTTCACGGTTGTATGATGTCACGGACGGAGAAATTAGCCTGGATGATATTGCAATAAAGGACTATGATATAACGGATTTGAGAAGTCAGATCGGCTATGTCCCGCAGGACGTATTCCTTTTCAGCGATACGATTTTTAATAACATCGCATTTGGTCTCAAGGTCCCGGATGAGCAGAAAGTACAGGATGCCGCCAGGGCAGCGGATGTTTATCAGAATATCATTGATTTTCCGCAAGGCTTTAATACGCGCGTTGGAGAACGGGGGATTACACTATCCGGTGGGCAAAAGCAGCGGGTTTCCATTGCGAGGGCTATTGTGCGCGAGCCAAAGATATTGCTGCTCGATGACGTGCTTTCCGCAGTAGACACCCGAACGGAAAACACAATCCTAAACAGCATGAAGTCGATCATGCAGGGAAGGACGACCATCATTATTTCACACCGGGTATCTTCTGCCAAACTGGCCAATAAGATTATTGTACTGGGTGACGGTGTAATTGCAGAAGAAGGAACGCATGAATCGCTCCTCGAAAAGCAGGGCATTTACCGCGAAATGTATGAGAAGCAGATGATGACCGACGAGGTTGAAGAAGCTTGATTACTTCGGGTAGATTTTAACGTAGCTGAGCCGGTAGGTTATTGTGGAATTGCCCTCATTTTCAACCCGCACACCCTCCAGGATGTCACCCTTCTCATCCATGGTAAAAGTGAAAGTGGTGTTCTTGTTTTTTGGGTCAATGTGTTTGTACACGACAAGGTTGCCACTGGTGGTGGTTACGAATTCGCCGACGATTGAATAGCTCGGCTGAAATTCCTTATCCAGCGAGAGTTCAATAAAATCCCTTCCCGCTTCACCGGGATCGCGGAGGATGGCCACCTGAGCATAGTTTTCCCTGCGATCCTTTACTTTTTCCTTTTCGGAAGAGTTCATGAACCCATTGCTTTTCTTGGTCACCGTTCCGGAAACCAGGTAGATTCCTTCGACCGTTTCGGACTTATCTTTTTTCAGATAGCGTTTCACCAGCGCTTGAAAATCAATTTGTTCATACGGTGATTTATTGACTTTCTTTTTTTGATAGAGTTTGTCAATGGAACAGCCTGACAATAAAATGGTCAGACTGAAAAGCAGAAATGTGAATGGCTTGCTTCGCATCCGGATTTGAATTCAACTGACGTAATCAAAATACGTACCGCAATCCGACGCCACCCTGAAATCGCTGATAACCGGGGTCCAGCAGTGCATCGGTGAACAATTCAATCTCAATAAAGGCTGAAACAGGGAGGGTAAAATAGGAGTATTCAAAACCGACTACCATAACAGGGCCATAGGTAAACCGCGTTTCCTGAAACTTACCGAACTTACCGTCATTGGCATTGGATTTGGAATCACTCACATTGTAATCATATTCGAGCACAGTGTTGCGCCATTGCCATCCCACACCTGCATACAACTGAAGGCCTTTTGAAATTTTGTCAGCATCCCACTGGTAGAGAAATTTGGTTTCCACAAACAGGTCGCTCAATGCTTTGTGTGCGAGATATTGGATACTTTGATTTTTGCTCAGCGTATCAGGCAGGTAGGTCTTAAATGCCTCGCGATAGTACTGATTGTACAAACCAGTCGCCGCTTTGCCGACATCAGCTGCAAAGGAAAAATGTTTATTGGCGTAAAATTTATAGGTCAACGCGAAGGGATCACCGAGTTTGAACCCAATACCCTGGTAAGGGTAACGGCTATTCGCAAAAATGGGACACATGATTCTGGCCTTATTGCCACTGACCCTGGGAACACTAAACCCGGAACTGCGCGGACTTTTTCTTACCTGGGCATATCCGGTACAGGCGAAAGCCAGCAGAAAAAGCAGAGTAAATATGTGTTTTTCGCGGCGCATTAAAGCAAATATACCTTTTTTGATTTAATGCGGGGGGAATTGAAGCCTATGTAAGCGTATCAATTTGAGCCTTCGCCTTCGACGAAAACTTTATCAATTCAAATTTTCACGCTAAGTCCGTTTAGCGAAGACCAGAATATCGGTAGTCCTGGTATTCGAAAAAGTTTTCATATTAAAAAGCTATTTCAGTTTTAGGCTTTGCGCCTTCGCGCCTTCCCATGAACCCTCCATCATCGTCAGACTACTTCTTTGTACTGCATTTTATGAAGCTGTGCGTAATACCCATCTTGTTCCAGCAGTTGCTCGTGACGACCGGTCTCCTTGATTTCTCCCCTGTCAAGCACGAGAATTTTATTGGCTTTTTGAATGGTGGACAACCGGTGGGCAATGACTATCGATGTGCGATGACTCATCATTTTGGCTATCGCTTCCTGGATCATCGCTTCTGTTTCAGAATCCACCGAGGAAGTGGCTTCATCGAGCACCAGAATTTTCGGATCGTACACCATCGCGCGAATGAATGAGAGTAATTGACGCTGTCCCACGGAGAGTGTCGCTCCGCGCTCCATAACATTGTAGTCCAGGCCACCGGGAAGATTTTCAATAAACTTCCTGGCACCCACAAGATCGGCAGCATGCATGATCATTTCATCGGTGACTTCCGGATTGCCAAGGGTTATGTTGTTGCGAATGGTGTCGGAAAACAGGAAGACATCCTGTAATACAACGCCGATGTTTTTTCGGAGGGTATTCAAATCATATTCCCGAATGTCCACGCCATCTATCAGGATCGTGCCGCGGTTGATGTCATAAAAACGGTTCAGCAGATTGATCACCGAGGATTTTCCTGCACCCGTAGCACCCACCATGGCTATCGTTTCGCCCGGACGGATTTCAATATTAATGTCTTTCAGGACGTACTCGGCGTCAGCATAGGCAAACCACACGTGGTCAAATTTGACATCACCTTTCACTTCTTCGGGCTGGTATGTGCCATTGGGCATGATGTGTTCTTTGTCGTCAAGCAGGTTGATGATTCTAGAAGAACTCACGATACCCATTTGCAGGGTGTTGTACCGGTCGGCGATCATCCGGATGGGCCGGAAAAACATCTGGATATACATGATGAAGGCGGTAAGCGTACCAATGGTGATGCCCGTCTGTTCCTGGTGGAATACACTTTTGGATCCATACCACACCAACAGACCGATACCCATGGCGGCGATAATTTCTGCCACTGGGAAATACACGGAGTAGTACAGCACCGAGCGGAGAGTGGCACGGGGTGCTGACGCTCGGGGCCGAGGGCCAGCCGGCGTT
>DAOMZK010000128.1:0-6814 GCA_035438035.1 Cyclobacteriaceae bacterium
GATCACACTACTGTCAATGGAGTGCCCGGAGAAGTAGTGCCTACTTATGAGGATGCCTCTATGGGTGGAAAATTTGATGGCCACCTGGTGTATCAGTCAGACGCTTACGATGTAACGTCACCGAATTATCAGAAGATGACACCTTGGGTTGCCGGAAAAAATGATCCGAGCACATTCTTCGAAACGCAAGTAACGAGCAACACCAATGTGAGCATTGAAGGCGGCGGTGATAAATCTCAGTTCAAACTGAATTACACCAAGTCCGATGACAAGGGTATTTTACCCAACAGCTCCCTGAAAAAGGATTTCATCAATTTCTCGTCAGCATGGGATCTTACTTCCAAACTGAAGGCCTCTGCACAAATCAACTTCTCCAACGTCAATGGCGTGGGAAGATATGGTACGGGCTACAGCGGTCAACAGAACGTGATGACCAGCTTCCGCCAGTGGTGGGAGATGAACGTGGATATTGCTGAGCAAAGAGATTCTTATGATCGCAACCTGGCACTGTACGGCACACCCAAGAATACGACATGGAATTATAGTGATGTGACAGCCAACCCACCGAACTTGAAAGCTATTTACTGGGACAACGTATACTGGAGCCGCAGACAGAATTTTGAAACAGATAATCGCCTGCGTTATTTTGGAAATGCACGCATCGATTATAATCTGAATGATTGGTTGAGCTTTATGGGCCGCGCTTCTATTGACTCCTACAGTGAATTACAGGAAGAACGCATTGCATTTGGAAGTACAGGAGTTTCACGCTATTCCCGCTTTAACAGGAATTACCGTGAAATCAACTACGATTTGATGGCTATCATGAAGAAGGATATTACTCCTGATATCAACCTGAGAGCGACCCTGGGTTATAACCAGAGAATGACTTCCATCAACTCTGTTTCCTCAGCGACTAACGGAGGTCTTGTAGTTCCGATGTTGTATGCAGTATCCAACTCAGTAAACCCTCCCAATCCACCGGTAGAAGGCTTTTCTGACATCCAGGTTAATGGATATTATGCCAATGCTTCAGTTGGATATAAAAAGACGGTCTACATCGACGGAGCCTACCGCGTTGACGTTTCCTCGACACTTCCAAAAGGAAGTAATAGCTACAGCTACTATTCCTTGGCCGGCAGCTTCGTGTTTTCCGAATTGCTTGGTGTGACACCCTGGCTGACCGTTGGTAAAATCAGAGCCAACTACGCTGAGGTGGGTAACTCCGCACCATTCAATGCCCTCAAGGATTTGTATGACAAGCCTACAGCATGGGGCTCAGTACCCCTGTTCTCCATTCCAAACACCAAGAATAATAGCTTGTTGAAACCGGAAAGGACCAAGAATATGGAATTCGGTCTTGAGATGGCATTCTTTGATGGCCGCGTCGGTTTTGATGCGACGTATTACAAATCCAACTCAATCAACCAGCTTATCCCGATCAGCGTTTCTACAGCAACGGGTTCCAGCTCCAAGTATATCAATGCCGGAGATGTTGAAAATAGCGGAATTGAATTGACTGTGTTCGGTGTACCGTTTAAGACCCCCGATTTCGAGTGGAGAATAGATCTTAACTGGACAAGAAACAGAAACATTGTGAATGAAATCTATACGGATGCTAACGGAGTGCCGCTTACCAATATCCTGTTAGGATCATTCCAGAACGGTGTTTCCACCAACGCTGCATTGGGCCAACCTTATGGTACCCTCCGCGGCAAGGACTTCACCTATACTGCTGATGGACAGCGAATTGTAGGAGCTGATGGTTACTATGTACAAACCACCACTTCGAATAACGTGATCGGAAATGTCAATCCGAACTGGATTGGCGGTATTAACAACCGACTTACTTACAAGAATCTGTCCTTGAGTTTCCTCATTGATATCAAGAATGGCGGTAATGTTTGGTCACTGGATCAGGCATACGGACAAGCTACTGGTATCTACCAGGAATCTGCAGGTCTGAACGACCTGGGCAATCCTAAGCGCAATCTTGTAGCTGACGGTGGTGGAATTATCCTGCCTGGAGTAACCGCTGCAGGTGCACCCAATACTACGCGAATTGAAATGGATTATGATGCGTTGGGTTATACCAAGACTCCCTCAAGAGCATTCGTCTATGACGCAAGCTATGTGAAGCTGAGAGAGGTTCAATTGACTTATTCATTCCCTCAGGCTATCGTCAGCAAGTTGGGACCGGTTAAAGGCATTGACCTTTCCCTTGTAGGTCGCAATCTCTGGATCATCCAGAAATTTGTTCCCTATTCGGATCCTGAAGACAGTTTCAGTTCAGGAAACGTACAGGGAGCTCAGATCGGTGCATTGCCGAATGTGAAGACTACTGGTTTCAACGTTAAGTTCAGATTCTAAAAAAGCCTTCATATGAAAAAAATATATAAAGTTTTAGTTGTGGCCGTGCTGATGCTGGCCGCATCATGTTCAGACAACCTTACGGATTTGAATGTTGATCCGAAGGCATATTCCAGCGGAACTGTTCCGGGTGCAACATTGATGTCCAATGCAACCAGAAACCTGGTGAATGCAATGACATCAGCCAGTGTCAACCAGGGCATTTTCAGGTACCAGGTTCAGTATTGGGCCCAGGCAACTTACCAGGATGAGGTTCGTTATGACCTGACCACGCGTAATATTCCGCAGACTTTCTGGACCCTCCTGTATCGCGATGTGTTGAAAGACTTGCAGGAAGCAACCCGTTTGATTTCAAAGGATCCCGTTTCGGATACCCGCGACAATCAATTGGCGATTGTTGACATTCTCGCTATCTACACGTATTCCACCCTTGTGAATACATTCGGTGATGTGCCCTATACCAAGGCATTGGATGGTGACAATCTCAGCCCTGTCTATGATGATGCGGCAACGATTTACACCGATTTGTTGACGCGCCTTGATGCGGATATTACCAAATTGTTCACCGCAACAGGTACAGCAAGTTTCACCGGTGGAGCAGACCTAATCTATGGCGGAAGCATTTCAAAATGGCTCAAATTTGCCAATTCGCTCAAGCTGAGAATGGGTATGACACTGATCGATTCCAATCCTACGCTGGCAACCAGTACGATTGTAACGGCCTCCAACGGATCCAAAGGAGCACTGATGACTTCGAATGCTGACAATGCATTTATGACGTACCTGACTACACCCAATGCCAATCCAGTTTGGGTTGACGTTGTTCAAAGCGGTCGTCAGGATATCATTGCCTGCAAGACGATTGTCAACATGATGAATACTTTAAATGACCCCCGTCGTTCACTGTACTTCACATTTGATGTCACTGGCTCGGCTTATTCCGGCGGTACTCCTGGTACAATTACCGGATTTTCCCAGGTATCAAAGCCTTCAGCCAAGCTATCAGCCAATAATTTTCGCGGTGTACTGTTGGACTACTCAGAAGTTCAATTCTACCTCGCTGAAGCAGTGGCCCGTGGTTTAATCGCGGGAACTGCAGCTACGTACTATAACAATGGAATCACAGCATCTTTCACAGACTGGGATCCTACCAATGGTGCAGCTAATGCGGCTACATACCTGGCTAACCCCTTGGTTGATTATGCTACTGCAATTGTTCAACCGGGTGCTACCTACAAGACGGTAATCGGAACGCAGAAATACCTCGCGTTGTATAACCGCGGGTTCGAAGCCTGGACAGAAGTAAGAAGACTGGATGCACCAACAATGGGCCCTGTTACCAGCGCTCGTACGGTGTTCCCTATCCGCTATACTTACCCGGTATCCGAACAAAACCTGAACACAGCCAACTTTAACTCAGCGTCTGCAAAAGTGGCAGGTGGATCGGATCAGGTGGGTGCTAAATTGTTCTGGGACAAGTTCTGATTGGTCAGAATAGGTTTTCCCCTGATTTTAAAAAAGGCTGTGCTGAAAAGCACAGCCTTTTTTTAATGCCCTTTTATTTGGCTTTAATTCCCTGTCAATACAAACGCTCCCCAATAATACGGCTCAGGATACTTTGCTTTCAGACTGCGCTGGGCATCCTGAAAGGCACCCGACTTATTTTTCGTCTTGAGCAGATTACTGTAAAATGAAATCATGAATTCTTTGGTGGCATCATCGTCCACTTTCCAAAGGCTGGTCATGATGCTTTTGGCACCGGCTGCACGGAAGGCCCGCTGTAAACCATACACGCCTTCGCCCGCATCCAAATGCCCGAGGCTTGTTTCGCAAGCAGACAGTATCACGAGGGATGTGTTTTCAAGTTCGAGGTTTTGCGCTTCATAGGCGGTGAGAATGCCATCGTAGGTATCTGGGTAGTCTGTGTTGCTGTAATAGTTGACCACACCGGAAAGTAAAAGGCCGGAGTTGGCCATGGCATTGAATGCGCGGTATCCATCTGTTGCCGCATCACCGGCCTCAGACCAATAACCATGGGTTGCGATGTGCAGGATGTCCGGACTGTGCAGTTCATAGAGTTTGTCTTCTGTGGCCTTTTCATGAATGTAAAATTCACTTTTGACACCCTGTTTGTCCATTTCTGCTTTTATCGTGTTCACTTCTTCTTCTGTTCCAGGCAGGTCGTTGATGGCATTGTCTCTGAAATTCCTGACGAAAGCCCGCGTCGCATGATCAGCTTTCGCTAACACAACGGGTTGGGTCTTTTCAATTTTGTAAGCCGGTCGACCCATCAGTACCGCGCTGCGGAAGGATTCGTCCTGGCCGGACTGAATATCGGCAGTGCCCGTGGTATAGTGTATCTCGGTTTCATCCAGCAGGTATTTTCCTGATTCAGGATTGAATAATGTGGGCAGGCTGATGAGGTGATAGATACCGTCGGGGGAAAAATATATTTTCCGAATCCCCTTAAGCTGGTTTTGAATGGGTTTCCAGAATCGGTTGTAGGAATCCTTGTCCTCTACTTTAAAGCGGATCGCATTCTGGTAGGCTTTGTAAAAACGGTTGTCCAGTTCATCTGCTGCAGCCGGCAAATACACTACGTCGGGGTGTGTACTGTTTTTGGTGATGATGTATGCGGCATAGTAGGCAGAATCTGAATAGTAGACCTGGTTGCGCCACTGAAACCGGACCATTTCAACTGCGGCTTCATCATCTTTCAGTTTATTTCTTACCGACTTCCAATCGGGTGGCGTGATTTTTAAATATTTTTCAAAATCCTTGGCTTTTGTAACCAGTTCATTTTCAAGATGATCCACTTCAACCTGGAGCTTTTTTAATTCCTCCGGGTTGACCGTATTTTCGACTTTGCTTTCCGCGGAAGCGGCGTCTTCAGCCTTGCGGTACAGCCGAATCAGTTGTTCTTTTTTAGCTATCCATTCCTCATATAACCTGACAATGGCGGGATCGTTGGCTTTTTGAAATGCTTTTTTCCTTTTTTGTGTTCCCTTCAATGAAAGCGATTTAGTAAACAGTAAATTATTGTAGGCCTGGGAAGAGACGTGTGGAAAAAGTGCAGGTTTTGTCACCTTCGCGATTTTTACAAGGGAGTGATAATCATCGTAGCCATCTTTGAGCTTGGCGTTGTAGTAGGAGACAAATGCTTTCTCTCCAAAAGAAAAGATAATGTCATTGATCCATCCCACGTTGATGGAATACAATTGATCGTATAGACCGGCAGCCTGTTCATAGCGGTGGTCCCTTACATTAAACCAGGCATAGTAGGCAAAGGGGGTTGTGGATTCACGAAAATTGCGTGTCGCGATAATCTGATCCAACACACTTTTAAAAGCCTGGTGATAGGACGGACCTCCCAAGAAACCCAATTGAACGGCTTTCATGTAGTTGATGCTCAGATCAGCATACTCCTTGTAACTCGCATAATGATCTTCGGTTTCTTTCAGGTAGTAAGCGACTGGCTGTTTCAGTTCCTTCCTTTTCCCTAGCTTGATCTGGTACACCGGCAGCATGGAGAGTGGCATGGGCTGCTGCATTTTGGGGAACTTCTTTTTGTTGCAATCCAGGTAGGTGGTGAAAGAGGAGTCTCGTTTTGCCCAAAGCCGTTCGGCATCACCATATTGTTTTAGCATCTCCCGGGCATGCGCTGTCACGGTAAAGCGCAAAAGGGGATAGGGATCACAAATGTCCGCGGTTTTCATCGTCGTGGAGAAATAGTCGTAGGATGCGTTGGCCGCCTGGACATAGGATGAATAATCTCCAATGGACAGGTAATAGGATACCCTGCTGTTCATGGCTTCCGATTTATAGGATACCCTGAACATTTCCACCGCTTCTGTGGATAAACGCTCCATCCGGCTTAACAGGTCTTCGGCTTTCAGATATTCGCCGGACCGGGAAAGGAAATTGGCGTAGTAGGAATAGGAATAGAATTCAGTTTTGTCGTCACCTCGCAGGGACATTGCCTTTTCATAGCTCTCTTTTGCTTTTTGAAAATCACCATTGCGTTCAAATGCGTATGCGACAAATGTAAAGTTGTTGTAGCTCTGCAGGCCGGGGTTTTTAATCAGGAACTGCATACCCTTTTCTGCGTTGTCCGGGTGTTTTGTCGAGAAGAGGTCTGGCATGAAGACATAGTTCCACTGGCCATTGGCGTCGTTCGCGGCAGGAGTATAGTTCGTTACCGTGCTGGTCATCTCTGCCATTTTCTCATCGGCTTTTTCTTTGCATTTTTTGGCGAGTTCAGCGTCAGGTGTTTGCGTTTCAAAAATGGTTTTGAGTATGTAATAGTTGGAATAAGTCTGAAGGACTTTGGATTGATCCACCATCTTCAAAAGCTCCTTTGAAAGGTCCAATGCCTTTTTCTTATCAGTTATGATCCGACTTGGTCGTTTGCGGCCATCGCCCTGGGTAATGACCGAGCGAGTTT
>DAOMZK010000129.1:0-6752 GCA_035438035.1 Cyclobacteriaceae bacterium
CAAAAATATGATGATGTATTACTTCTTCCCCAGGAGATGAACACCTCAATTCATTGGGTACTCAACTTTGAAATTTTACATTTGGTGTTTTACATTCCTGAGTCGTGAGTCGTACTGAAATAAAAAGTGAGCTTTCAGACCAACTATCATTTCCTGGTCATCACCTTTTCAACAGCCTTCACAATGTTCTCAGGTCCAAGTCCGTACTTGGTCAGTAATTCGAAAGGCTTTCCGCTTTCGCCAAAGGTGTCATTTACTGCCACCATCTCAATTGGCGTCGGGCGGAATCTGCCGAGTACCTGGGCGACGCTATCACCGAGGCCGCCGTTCATCTGGTGTTCTTCACAAGTAACAACGCATCTGGTCTTTTCAGCAGAAGTGAGAATGGCTTCGACATCCAGCGGCTTGATGGTATGAATATTAATGACTTCTGCACTGATGCCTTTTTCGGCGAGGATGGCTTCGGCTTCGATGGCCTGCCACACCATATGTCCGCAGGCGAAGATGGTCACATCCTTGCCATCGATCATTTTATCAGCTTTGCCAATGGTGAAAGGGCGGCCCGTGGTAAAGATTGGCCATACCGGTCTACCGAATCGCAGATAGGCAGGACCGATGTGGGTACCCAGCGCAAGTGTCGCTTCTTTTGTTTGATTGAAGTCGCAGGGAACGATGACCGTCATACCCGGCATCATCTTCATCATACCAATGTCTTCCAGTATCTGGTGTGTAGCACCATCTTCACCCAACGTCAGTCCGGCGTGAGACGCGCAAACTTTTACATTCTTTCCTGAGTAGGCGATGGACTGGCGGATCTGATCATACACTCGACCTGTGGAGAAATTGGCAAAAGTTCCTGTAAATGGAATTTTTCCCCCGATGGTCATGCCAGCAGCAATACTCATCATGTTGGCTTCGGCGATACCAATCTGAATAAAACGTTCGGGAAAATCTTTTTTGAACGCATCCATCTTCATGGAGCCTAAAAGATCGGCGACGAGCGCTACGACATTGGGGTTCTGCTTGCCGAGTTCATGCAGTCCAACGCCAAAACCAGAACGTGTATCTTTTTTATCGGTGAATGTAAATTTTGTCATCTCTTTTCTTCAAAAATTTCAAAAAATCAAAAATACAAAAAGTCAAAACCTGCCTACCGGCAGGCAGGTCAGAAATCGCCCAGTGTTTCTTCAAGCTGGGCCATCGCTTTCTTAAATTCTTCTTCGTTCGGGGCAACACCATGCCACTTGTGACTGCCCATCATGTAATCCACCCCAAAGCCCATGACGGTGGTCATGAGGTTAAGCACAGGCTGTCCTTTTTTGGCCAAGCCCTGGGCTTTTTCCAGTGCGGCTACCAAACCTTCAAGATCATTACCATTACTCTCGATAACCACCCATCCAAAAGCTTCCCATTTCGCTTTCAGATTTTTTAATGAAAGGATTTTGTCTACGGGACCATCAATCTGTTGACCATTGTAGTCGATGGTAGCGATCAGATTATCCACTTTATTGTGCGCCGCAAACATGCACGCTTCCCACACCTGGCCTTCCTGCTGTTCACCATCGCCCATTAGTGCATATACAAAACGGTCGTCGTTGTTGAGTTTTTTAGTCAGGGCGGCGCCGATCGCCACAGACAGTCCCTGGCCCAGGGAGCCTGATGCTACGCGGATACCGGGCAGGTGTTCATGTGTGGCGGGGTGTCCTTGTAGCCTCGAATTCATTTTACGGAAAGTGGATAACTCTTTTTTATCAAAATAACCGGCATGCGCCAGTGTGGAATACCAAACGGGCGAAATGTGTCCATTGGAGAGAAAGAAGAGGTCTTCGCCTTTTCCATCCATGGAGAATTTTGGATTGTGTTTCAAAAAATGAAAATACAATGCGACGAAAAACTCGGTACAGCCCAATGATGCTCCCGGATGACCGGACTGGCAGTTGTACACCATGCGCACGATATCGCGGCGAATCTGGGAACAGAGTTTATGGAGATAGGGGAAATCGGGTTGGGCCATGCTCGAAAATTTTGACGAAGATTGATGAAAATGTGATAGTCTGCAAGGAATCTTCCCCGCATTTTAATTGGTGACGTTTGCGGTTGGCTGGAAAATTATTTTTTCTTCTTGATGGCTTTCTTTGGAGAACGCTTGGCTGTCTTTTTAACTGCTTTCTTCGTAGCCTTTGAAGTGGGCTTCATAGGTCCCGGGACAGATTGACCCAAAATTTGCCCTGCGTGGTTCTTGGTATCTACCTTTTCGATGACTTCGGAGATAATGCCTATCTCATTGATCACATACGTAATGCGTGCTGTACCCATATATTTTCGTCCATACATGGACTTCTCCACCCAGGTTCCATACTTGGCATGTAATGCCTTGTCGGTGTCGGCCAGCAGTCGGAAGGGAAGTTTCTCTTTCGCGATGAATTTCTTATGCGATTTCTCATCGTCAGTGCTGACGCCCAGGACTTCGTATCCGGAATTCTGCAGGGCTTTATAGTTATCGCGTAAACTGCAGGCTTCGGCTGTGCAGCCTGGCGTCATATCTCGGGGATAGAAATACAATACTACTTTTTTGCCCTTGAGTCCGGCTAGAGTGACCTCGTTGCCATCCTGGTCTTTCGTTTTAAAGTCTGGGGCTTTGGTGCCGACGGTGAGTGCCATAGTGAGAATGATTTTGTTTAGGTTTTTTTACCGCAAAGATACTAAGGCACTAGGTGATTTGAATTTCTCTGTGCCTTCGTGACTTTGTGGCTAATAATCTTACTTTATTTTTTGCCTGAAGATACGTTCATTCCCGGCACGATCAACCACCTTCAATTCAAAATCTCCTTTCAATGGTTTTTTAGGATCGAGTTTATCGGATTGCAATATGCCGGTTTTGAAATCGTAAATCATCAACAGCCATTCTCCGTTGATACTGGCTTCATAGTAGGCAATGCCGGAAAGATTGTCGCGGGTGCGGAAGCGTGCTGAATAGCCGTCCAGTTTAATGCGGGTCAAAGAAGGAGGGATGCTATCGGTTAGGAAAGTGAATTCACCGAGTTCCTGCGTGCTTACTCTTACCTTTCCATTGGACCATTCGCCACCGAGAAAGGCAAATCCCCTGCCTTCACGGCGGTACACTGAAAGATTTCTGCTGGGTGTGAGCGGAATCTGTGGCTTCAACACCAATGATACATTGCGGTGAAGCGGAATAGTGCGCTGACCGATGAAGAACGTCTCGCGCTTGTCTTCGACCTTATGGCTCAGGGTAAGATATAAGGTATCGTACAATGCCTTTGCAGGAAAACGGATATCCACAAGATCGCTGTAATGCCGGTATTCTGTTTCAGAAGGAACCATGTCGGTGAAATTGTATCTCAGCGTACCCGAACAACTGGCAATGGAATCCGGAAGCGATTTCCTCAGGTCAACGAGGTAAATGCGTTGGGCACCTCCTTCATAAGATGACTCCAACTGGATTTTCTTTCCTTTTTCATACAAAGTCAGATTGTCTGATGTGCTGCATCCCGATGAGGTTACGATCAAAGTGTTTTCAATCAGGTCAGATTCCAACGGGACAATTTTTTTGGAAGGCAGCACCATTTCCCGCGACAGCGGTGAACTCTTCAGACGGAGGCGGATATTACTTTCGTTGCCGGATTCATCTTTCATTGAAATCCGGATGCTGTGATCCTTGCCATTGACCAGAATGACACCGTCGTTTTCAGCCTTGTAAAACTCCAGCTTGTTTCCATCATCGATGTACAATTTATTAAAGCGCTTGCCTTTGATCTCCAGTGTTTTGAAATCCATGACCGCCAGTATGGCCCGTGTTTCCTCCAGGTCAACACGATCAATGGTTTGTGAAAACACTTTCTGACTGTCGACAAACATCTCTATATAATTGATACCACAGCGACCGGGAGAATTATCCATCCGGTCATCCGCCAGCAATTCAATACCGATGCGACCATGAGCAAGTATAGGAACGGGCAGAGTAAATTCTGTTGGTGATTTCTTCAGCACAGAAAATTCAAATCGCCCAAACCGGTCGTTGATCCTTGAATCGATCCCGATGGTTCTGAGTGCAATGCGTTGTGCGCCCGGCGCTATATTGTCTTTAATTTCGTCGAACCCGAATTTTAACGGATTCAAAACATAATTGCCTTCGCGAATTTCAAAATGAAGATGCGGTCCCTGAGACGAGCCTGTATTTCCTGAAAGCCCGACTGTGTCGCCTTTGGAAACGGGAAAATCAGAAGGTTTGAAGTTGATATCTAATTCAAAACTTTTTCTCCTGTATTGTTCTGCCCGAACCCACTGTGCCAGCTTGCCGCGGTACTTATCCAAATGACCGTAAAGAGAAACATGACCGTCGGGATGTGTGATATACAATGCCGTCCCATAGCCACCGGTGGACACATTCACCCTCGAGATATATCCATCATGAGTAGCCAGAACAGGAATGCCGATCCGGTTGTTGGTACGAATGTCGATGCCGCCATGAAAGTGGGTGTTCCTGAGTTCACCCATTGTTCCCGAAAGGAAATTGGGCTGCCCGGGATTGATGGGAAATAAATATCCAGCGTGAGTGCTGCCACCCCTTATGTGTTCATCCGTTTCAGCATACTGCGCTGTTGCACAAAAAGGAAGTACAAAGAGAAAAAAACTACTTAATCTCAAATTCCAACAACTTCTCATTTTCAAGATAAGCTGATAATTTATTCCCTACGGCAATCGCGCTTACTCCTTTTGGAGTGCCGGTAAAAATCAAGTCACCCGTTTTCAGTGTAAAAAATTTGGAAAGATAGGATATGATGACTTCAAAGGGGTACAACATCAGGCTGGTGTTGCCAACTTGTTTGGTTGTACCGTCTACTTCCAGTTTGAAATTGATATTCTTCAGGTCTTTGAATTCAGTGACCGGTATAAATTTATCGGAGATAGGGGCGGATCCGTTAAACCCTTTCGCGATATCCCAGGGCAGTCCTTTGGTTTTCAGTTTTTGCTGAAGATCGCGTGCAGTGAAGTCAATACCGATGCCGATGGCATCAAAATATTTAGTTGCAAACTTCTCTTCAATATTTTTTCCCTCTTTGCTGATCCGCAACACCAGCTCAACTTCGTGGTGAATATCTTTCGAGAAATCCGGATAATAAAAGGGCGCATTGTTGCGTAGTATGGCGGTGTCAGGTTTGGTAAAGATTACGGGTTCATCCGGACGCTCGTTATTCAATTCCTGGATGTGCTCCACATAGTTGCGGCCAATACAAAAAATCCTCATGGAATATTTTTTTCACAAAGTTATCACAATTCCGGCTTAGTTTCGTTTTTTAATGGGTTTCGGTGTTTTTTGGAAACAGATTCTACCTTTGTCATGTTAAAGCTATTTATGAAATACCTGATCATTCTCTGCGTGGTAATATCGGTACTCGCCGGCTGTGCCACGGTAGCCGTGACTGGCCGAAGCCAACTCAGCCTGGTCTCCAATGAAGAGCTGGTGCCGATGTCGGCCCAGCAATACAAGGATGTAATTGCCAAAGGACCTTTATCAACCAATGCCTCTCAAACGGCTGAAATCAGAAAGGTCGGCGCCAGAATTCAAAAAGCAGTAGAGCAGTACATGGCCACTGCCGGCCGATCCGCCGATCTTAGCGGTTTCAGCTGGGAGTTTAATCTGATTGACGACCCTAAAACTGCCAATGCATGGTGTATGCCGGGAGGGAAGGTGGCATTTTATACCGGTATTCTTCCTATTTGTAAAGATGAGACGGGTATTGCCATTGTCATGGGACATGAAGTGGCACATGCCATTGCCAATCATGGACGCGAGCGCATGAGTCAGCAAATGCTGGAGCAGGCGGGCCTCAGCACACTCGGTCAGCTCATGGGACAAAATCCTTCACTGGGAAATCAAATGCTGATGCAGGCCATTGGTGCAGGAAGTGAAATCGGTATGCTGAGTTTCAGCCGCAAGCACGAGTCAGAAGCTGACCATATCGGACTGATTTTCATGGCCATGGCGGGATATGATCCCAGGCAAGCCCCCATATTCTGGCAGCGCATGAGTACCATGAGCGGCAGTCAACAGCCTCCTGAATTTTTGTCGACACACCCTTCCCATGAGACGCGGATTAAGGATTTGGAGGGATGGATACCGGAGGCGATAGGGTATTATAAGAAATGAGGAATGACGAATATGCTTGAATCAAAATCAGAGTTTCAGTTGTCAGAGGCGTTTAACTTCATCGCTTCGTGGCAGTTATTTCCAGAAAAGGGATCTTATGAATTTGGTCATCGACCCAAGTCGGGTATTTACCGGATCGAGAAAACGGAAGTAAAGAATATGCTGACAATCAGTATGAATTGGGTGTCGGTAGAAGACCAGGCATTCTCATCGCGCTATTCTTTTATTCCTGATGGGACGGAACAATCCATTGCTGATAACGACATTGCTGACATCATCCAGTCATTTCTGATCGATGCGACCAACATGAAGAATATATTTCATCACGATGGAAAGATCGTACTTGAAGTGTCGCATGAAATTACGCCCCGGGGATTTTTAAAAGTAACCCAGAAGCATTACCGAAATGGACAGCAGCCCTTTACGAATGTAGAAATATTCCATAAGCAGATGAGCGTGTTGCCTTATTCATCTTCTGTAAGCGGAGCACTGGTCAAGCCGAACGAAGAAGGAATCATTCGTCATCATGCGCTCACAGCCATGGAAGAGCAGACCCATATGCAGCTCGCACAGATCCGGAAAC
>DAOMZK010000130.1:0-6721 GCA_035438035.1 Cyclobacteriaceae bacterium
TGAAAGATTTGTTATTTTTTCTGGCTTCGGAGAATTCACCGGAGATACAAAGACTTCAGTCAATTGATCAAAGTCACGTCCAGTGAAAGCAAATCGATCTCCTGCTTTAGTAAAAGTCAATCCAAAAATTTGATCCGGACTGTTCATGAAAATCGAATGATTCCCGGTCTTGGGATCAATTTTGTATAGCGGTCGGAGCGTTTTGTTTGGCAGTGATCCATAGATTCCTGAAGCTCTCCATTGAAATCCTCCCAGGTTTTCGTCCAGGTTTTTAGCAAGTTGGCGCTGATTTCTATCCGAGAGGGTGATGACGAACAGCTTTCTGTTCTGATAAAAATTAGAAGTGGAGTCATTCAGATTGGAAGTGAATAATATCTCTTTCGAATCTGGCGACCAGTCTTCGAGTCCGTCAGAACTCAGGTTCGTGACAAGCGGTGTCACTTTTCTCGTTGCGAAGTCAAAAAGTGAGATATCCGATTTTATGGAGGAGTTGATCAGGGGATCCGGCTGGTGGCCAAATGCAATGTGGTTCCCATCAGGAGAAATGAGAAATGAAGTTACGGTGAATTTCCCTTCCGTGAGTCGCTTTGATTTGGGCCATTCAATGCAGCCTGCTTTTACTTTCAAAGAATCCACACTTTCATAGCAGGGAAGTTCAGATGGGTCGCGCTGATCGGGATTAAAATCCACCTGCCACAGATGAGAAAGTCCAAACTCTTTATCATCTACTTCATAAAGACCATACCGTTTTTCCCTCTCCTTTTTATTCTTGTCTTCTTTCTCAGGTTTTACGAAGATGAATCGTCGTCCATCCGGGTGCCACTCAAAAAAAGAGACACCTTCCTCCTCTTTCGTCATTGCCCTGGCCTCACCGCCTTCAGTCCTTACAACATAAATCTGATTCTTGCTTCCGCGATCCGTAAGGAATGCAATCCACTTTCCATCCGGAGAAAACAACGGACTGGTGCTGCTGCCCTTGCTTGTGTTGGTCAATTGAAAAGGACTGCTTCCATTTTTTGAAAGCCATACCTCACTGTCAAAACGGTTTTCATTCCAGTCTGTACTTTGAACGGTAAAGGACACATTTTTTCCATCAGGCGAAAGCGCCACCCCGCCTACTGACCGCAGCGAGATCACTTCTTCAATCGAAGGAAGCCTTTGTGTGAATCCGATTTGCGTAAAAAGGATGGCTAAAAACAGAGGGAATTTTTTCATAGTCGTTTAATAAAAAATACACCCGCAGGCTCATGCTAAAATAATAAGGATCAACGTTCGTCGATCCTTTATTTTATGAATGCGTGCTTTGATTATTCGTTCGGTAAGCAGACTCTGTTATTTAATTCTGTTATATTTTTTCAGAATACCAATCAGGCGCTCATGGGGGATGGCAAATACTTTATTGCCATTAACGCCCACCATGGTTTCTGCCGCCACCATTGCGTTAACAATTGACTCTTCAGTGGCAGCTGTTACGGCCCTGAAAAGCGGATCAATTCTTTCATTTGGCAGCATTTCAAGATGGGCAATGCCTTCCATCGTTTTAACTTCTTTATTGGCAGTCGAAAATGCAATGAAAATATCACCGGAAGAATTCCCACCCCTGCCACCCATAATACCAATGCCAAGTGATACCCGCTTTACTATTCTTTCCAATTGGTGCGGTAATAAAGGTGCATCAGTAGCCACAACAACGATGATGGAGCCCTGGTCTTTATCTTCTTTACCCGGCAGCGGCATTAAATCCGGGATTTCCCTTCCAACCGGCACACCCGCTACCTGAAGAAGTTCCCGCCGACCGTAATTGGCTTGTACCAACACGCCAACTGTGTAACCACCATCTTTTTCTTCCAGCTTTCTCGATGATGTTCCGGTTCCGCCTTTGAATTGATGTACGACCATTCCCGTACCACCGCCAACATTTCCTTCATTAACAGGGCCGGATGAGGCTGATTCCATGGCGGCAAAAACATGTTCTTTCTTAACGTGAAAGCCATTGATATCATTGAGGAAACCATCCCACGTTTCAGCTACCACGGGCAAACTGAAATCACCTGAATAACTACTTGGTTTTTTCCTGCTCACATACCATTCGATCACCGCATCGCGCACAACACCAACACTGTTGGTATTGGTGATCAGAATGGGAGACCCCAGGCAACCTGATTCATCCACCCAGGTGGTTCCTGTCATCTCTCCGTTTCCATTCAAAGTGAACCATGCCGCAAAGACCCTTTCAAGGGAATTTTTCCCCAACGGGAAAATGGCAGTAACCCCTGTGCGTACAGGCCCTTTGCCTTCAATGAGTTTCCCGTCACCTACAATCAATGTTTTGAAACCCACTTCCACTCCCGCTACATCTGTGATGGCATTGAGTTTTCCGGGGCTTCCATCAAAAGGAATTCCGAGATCACGAGCGCGCGGCTTCTGTACTTGCGCAATGCTTTGTGCGGTTATGAGAAAAATAACCAATCCAATAAAATGAATTCTCACTTTCATTTTTTCAAATTGTTATATGTCTGAGGCGTCGACAAGTAGTCCACACTGACTTGCAACATCGCTTTCAATCCGGTCAAAAATCCACGTTCATCGATAAAAAAATCAGGCGTATGATGTGCGGCAACTTTGGAGGGATCCGCGTCCGGCGGCATGGCACCCACGAAGAAAAAGAAACCGGGAATTTTTTCCTGGTAAAAGGCGAAATCCTCTGCGCCGGTAACGGCTTGAATACTGGCCACATTATCTTCTCCGGCCGATTTCTTCAGACTGGGAACCATTCTCTCCGTCAAAGCCGGATCATTGTAGGTCACCGGTGTCCCCCTCCTGATGGTTACTTCAGCCGTTGCTCCACCGCTCTCGGCAATTTTTATGGCGGTCAATTTTATTTTTTCATGGATCTTATCCTGCATTTTGGTATCCAGTGTGCGGATTGTTCCTGACATGTTGGCTTCTTCAGGAATAATATTTTCCCGCACTCCTGCCTGGAATTTTCCTACGGTAATCACCGCAGCATCTTGAGTCAGTTCCGTTTGCCGGCTGATAATCGTCTGGAGACCCGAAACTATTTGCGTTCCGATTACAATCGGATCAATTCCCATCCACGGCGCAGATCCGTGCGACTGTTTGCCTTTCACCGTGATATAAAAATTATCAGAAGCTGCCATCATCCCGCCTGGCCGATACCCGATTTGTCCAAGTTTGCGCATGGATTGGATGTGTAATCCAAATATGGCCTCCACTTTCGGATTTTCCAGAACACCTTCCTTCACCATAAGTTTCGCTCCTCCGTCCTCACCCACCGGCGGACCTTCTTCAGCAGGCTGAAAAATAAATTTTACGATTCCTCTCAATTCACTTTTATTCCTGACCAGAATTTGAGCCACCGCCATGAGAATAGCCGTATGCGAGTCATGACCACAGGCATGCATTACGCCTGTTTCCACTCCATTGTATACGGTTTTTTCTTTTGATGCGAAGGGCAAGTTGCCGCGCTCAACTACAGGAAGCGCATCAATGTCTGCACGTAAAGCAATAACAGGACCGGGTTTGCCGGTTTTCAAGAGCGCCACCACGCCGGTTTTGGCAACAGGGTACTGCACCTCGAGTCCAAGGCCTTTTAAAAATTCTGCGATGTAGGCGCCGGTTTTTGTTTCTCTATTGGACAATTCCGGATACTGGTGAAAATGTCTTCTCCACTCAATTACCTGTTTCTCCATTTCATTTGCCTGCTGATCGAGTTTGGCTTGCAGTTTTGGGTTCGTCTGACCCAGGGCTGCTGAATAGCAAATGTTGAGCAGAATTAGTACTACAATATTTTTCATCTTCATTTTATTTCTTCATGAACATATAATCCGTTGTCAACGCAAGCAATGACTTGACACCAAGAGAAAGTGCCTGCTCATCAATCATAAAATCTGCCGTGTGGTGTGTGGGCTTCTTTTCCGGTTTCAAATTCTCTGGATACGCTCCGACAAAAAAGAAAAATCCTGGAATCTTTTGCTGGAAGAAAGAAAAATCCTCACCCATGGTCACCGGGGCGGTGATCTTTACATTTTGCTGCCCGGCTGTTTTGTGCAGGCTCGGTGCCATCATCTGGGTCAGTTTGATGTCGTTGTAGGTTAAAGGATACATTATTTCAATGCTTACATCAGCCTGCGCGCCGCTGCTCTCTGCAATTTTGTTTGCGGTGAGTTTGATTCGTTCGTGCACTTTCTTTTGCATTTCAACATCAAACGTGCGGATGGTTCCTTCCATGCGCGCTTCTTCAGGGATGATGTTTCTCCGAATACCCGAATGGAAATTGCCAACCGTTATCACTGCAGGTGAATGAGTGAGATCCAGTTGCCTGCTGACAATGGTCTGAAGTCCGGTGACGATCTGGCTGGAAATCACGATGGGATCAACCCCTTCCCAAGGCGTTGCACCATGCGCCCCTTTACCTGTCACTTTGATATTGAAGCCATCTACGGCTGCCATCAATCCCTCCGGCTTGTAGGCTATAGTACCCAGCGGAACCAGTGACTGTAAATGAAGACCAAAAATTACATCTACTTTTGGATTCTCCAGTACGCCTTCTTTGATCATCGTAACCGCGCCATCCTCTTCACCAGGAGGTGCACCCTCTTCTCCCGGTTGAAAAATAAATTTTACTGTGCCGGCAAGTTCATTTTTGTTTTGCGCTAGAATCTTCGCCACTGCAAGCAATATGGACATGTGGCCATCGTGTCCGCAAGCATGCATTACACCCGTTTCTACACCATTATAAGTTGACTTTGCCGTGGAGGCAAAGGGAAGACTATTGCGTTCTGTTACGGGAAGTGCATCAATATCTGCGCGAAGGGCCACCACAGGACCAGGCTTCCCGCCCTTTAACAGTCCTACTACACCGGTTTTCGCTACAGGGTACTGAACCTCAATTCCAAATGACCGCAGTTGCTCCGCAATTCGGGCGCCAGTCTTGAATTCACGATTGGAAAGTTCGGGGTTCTGGTGGAAGTATCTCCTCCACTCAATCATTGCGGGTTCAATTTCCTTAACTTGTTGGTCCAGTTTTGTTTTCAGAGCCGCTGGCGTTTGAGCTATCGAATTCATTCCCGCTGCCAGGAGAAAAAAGAAACAAACATTAATTTTTTTCATCTTTACATGCTTAGAGAAAAAGAAAGTTATTAAAAAGAATCCCCCTTCAAAACTCTTTCATGGAATGGGTTAAAATCTTTTCTTCGCTGAATGAAACTGAAACAGCATTGCCTTCCGTTCGTCCTCGTCTGCTCATGGTACGGGGACTGAGGATATGCCTGGTGATGAAAGACGGAAGTCTGTTCGCTGTCGAAGATACTTGTCCGCACAATGGCGAATCACTTAGCAAAGGCGCTATCAATTTTTCAAACGAGGTGGTTTGTCCGTGGCACGGTCATCGTTTCAATCTGAAGACCGGAAGGGAATGTGAGGAGCGCTCGCGTGATCTCATCACGTACCCGGTTAAAATTGATTCCGGGGGTGTTTTTATTGGATTATAAAATAGAATGGTTAGTTCTGCGTTTAAAGGGCTGATGAAATACAATAGGACTGGTCAGGCAGTGTGTTCAAGGATTGTTTGGATCCTGTTCTTTTCCGTTGGTCATTTTATAAACTCCTTATCACAATCTCCCCTGCCAGCCAATCTTCAACTAACTGAAGTCGCCCCGACTGACATCCTGGCCTCGCGCACTATAGTCCTTCACGACTGCAATTTTACAGACAAGGAATTAAAAGATATTCAAAAATCATTTCAGCAAACCGGCATCGACGCAGTAGCGTATTTTGAAACCGATGTCGTCTTTTCCGGCAAGGATGTAACCAAATCCTTTGCGGAATATTTTGTCAGCCGCCAGGCTAAATACCTGCTCTTCCTTGAAAAGTCAGGTGGGATGTTTATACTAACCGCTGTCCTATTCAATCAACAACGCAGTTTATTTGATCCTGCCCAACCTGTCTGGCGGGAGAAAAAACCATTATTGAATGAATTGCTGCGCCAGGTGTTCCAGGATTCATGGCTCAATCAGAAAAAACAAAATTATCTTATCAATGATTTTCCTGAGACCGACATCGTGGTGGATCCCTTCAAGGGAACACGCCAGGAATTCTATGCGATTGATCTCAAGGTCGATCTACTTGCGGTTCCAAAATTTGGCAATGAACAACAAGACAAAGAGCTTGAACAGTTTTTTCAAACCCACTATCCTTTGAAATACAAAATGACGGAAGCGGGGACAGACGAACAAGAATTGCGTCGACAGGGATTCAGTTATATCCTCTGCTATGTTCGTACTCGCGGAAAAGCAGCGAGGGAAATTCTGGGCTATGACATGACCAAAGGCGAAAGCGCTTATGCTTCAATTACCTTTCCTGCCGGGCAATTGCAGTTAAAAACCCTTCCTTCGGAAACAGTTGTATATAAATTTTATTTCCGTCACATCGGAAACGGAAACGTTTTCTTCGGCACAAAATGGGACGCGGATATAAACTGGCAGGATGCGCTGAAGAATCATGTCCTCGGATTCAAGACGGAATTGAAAATCTATTGAGCGTGAATTTTTTTTCAAAAAGAAAACGATTGCATTTTCCTGCAGATCACGTTGATTGAAGCCGCCGATTTGCGCAAAGAATCAGAGCACTAATCTGCTGAATCTGTGGGAAAACTTAGATGAACTATCCGAGGATTTGGACAAATTCCAATTTTTAGTTC
>DAOMZK010000131.1:0-6695 GCA_035438035.1 Cyclobacteriaceae bacterium
ATTGAAAGGCTGTGCGCCCTATGATATGTTCTTTATCGAGGAGATTTTTCCGGATGACACCAACGCGTACAGGAAATTGCGAGATGCCCTGGCAAAAGACAATATCTCCATTTCTGTTGCCGATGGGGAAAATGTAAATGACCTGAGCCTGTTTGATCAGTACATGACTGACGGCGTGTACAGCTATCTCCAGCCCGACATGCATACCTGCGGCTTTAGCAACATCATGGCACTGGCACGCAAAGCGCAGGCATACCCTCACATAAAAATAATTCCGCATGTATGGCAGACCCAGCTGGGTTTACTGATGTCCTTGCATTCATCATTGATTCAGAAGAACATTAATCATGTGGAAGATTCAAGATATACCGATCATGCCATTACGCCGGTCGGTTATAAATTCACGGAAGGTCAATGGTTTGTGTCGGACAAACCGGGCTGGGGAGTTGAATTAACTCCCGGATACAAACAGTTTGTAACTGAAAAGGAAATTGTCGTGGAGTAGGCGAAGACTTGTTGTTGAAGAAACCCGGTACAAAATCAGCTATTGCCAAGTCTGTATAAGGTAATAAGGTCATTTCGACAGGTATCAATATTATTACTTTGTAAACGGAATCGCAGGAGACACAGTAACCTTATTACCTTAATAACAGAATGGCTCAGAAAATTCATCAACTTGGATTCCATTGGTTTTTTGTTCATCGCGAGCACCGGCACCGTTACTCTAACTTTTTTTACAAAAATTCGTATTTACATCACCGAAATATTTGCCATGAAAAAAATCGATATCCTTAATTTCATAACTGATTTCCGCAAATCCCCTAACAATACCAAGACCTTCCAGGAACTAATCGATCACCTCGGTCCCCAGAACGAGCAGACCATTCAACAAATGCTGGCTGAAATGAAAGGGCTAAGGGTTATTAAAGAAACGGAGGTTAATGGACGGAGGGCGTACCAGGTGGATAAGAAATAGTTATTGCCACGCCTGCCAGCAGGCAGGGAAGTTTCTGGAAATGAAAGGCACAACCTGAGTGTATACGGCGTAGTGGTGGCCAGGAGGGCTTGCCAAGGCCGAAGCACGAGGGCCGGAAAGACCGACAACCGCGCCGCTTCCGCTACCGAATACACGCTCGAAGTTAAATATTATAATTCACCGCGAATCACCACTATGAAGTATACTCAGTGGCTGGGCTGTTTGTCCGAATCTCAATTGCAACAACTCTTGTCCGCCTGCATCGGTGGGCACTTCACTGTCCCGTAGCTGCAATAAACACAACAGTCCCCGTGTTGAGGTTTTATAACAGTTTTGCAATTTTCACACTCATAGAAATATTGGCAGGCATCCGTTGGCATTTCTTCCTCTTTCTTGTGTCCGCAGTTTGGACAGGTAATTACTGATTTGATTATTACGTCCATTATTTTGTTTGTCTGTCTGTCACGGTGTAACCTGTCGAGTTGATAGCTATCTCAATTTGTGAAATTGTAGTCTTTGAATTGTCGAATTGAACGGTAGCATTTCCGTTCTCATATGATGCCTCAGACTTTAGAATTCCAGTCAGTTTATTTACTTCATGATTCACGTGTTCCGCACAGCTCGTGCATGTCATTCCGTTAATTTTAAACTCAACTGTTTCAAAGTTTGATTTTTCAACAACAACAATTTGCTTGTCAGACTTGGGATAAAAAACGTGAGCATAGTTTGGAAACGTGAGCATTAGAGCTGCAAAGACTGTCACCAGTCCGAGAAATGATTTTGATTGAATAAACTTTGGCTTCTCGTCAGTCTCACATTCACAGTCAACTTGTTTTTTAGGTTTTAATTTTTGATACCAAGCGAAGCTCAATACCAAAACAGTAAGTCCAATAAAATATGGTCTGAATGGCTCAATCCAGGAAAAGGTTGAAGCAATCCCACTTGTCCCGGCAATGAGTGCAAGAACAGGAGTAATACAACATAATGACGCTGAAATAGCTGTCAAAATACCAACGGCCACTACTTTGTTGTCAGATTTCATACTGTTTCTAAAATTTTGTTTCCGTCAATTATTTTAAAGAATGGCTTAAAGAGTTTTTCATACGGCTTTGTCAGCGAATAGAAAATCGTCTGTGCCTCTCGCTCGGTCTGAATAATTTTTCTATCCTTTAATTTTCTCAGGTGTTGAGAAACCGATGAAATTGTCATTCCCAAAATGTCACTGAGGTCGCAAACACAAAGTCGTCTTTCTTCATATAATAGATATAGAATTCTCAGTCTTACGTTATTGCCAGCCAATTCAAGTCCATTAGATAAATTGTCAAACGTGTCGTTAAGTTCCGAAACTCGGTCCTTACACCTATTTATCTGTTTAATGTCGGCCTGAAGTCGAATGCAAGAGTTGTTGTCCATGTGGCAAAATTAAGCAAATTGTTTATTTAAGCAAACGCTTAAATAAGGTGGGTAAAAAATCAACCGACAAGTTCCTGTCGGTCGTTTATTTTCTTAAACAGTCTTGTCGCTTTCGTTTATGTATGAAACGTGGCTGGGCTTTCGAAGCGCATCACTGTCCCACGACACTAAACGTAATTTGAAAAACTAAACCACAAATTTACTTGGCGGTTGATTTGTTTCTCGAGTCTTTTTTATTACTTCTAATTATCTACCGAATTTTGTAAAGTAGTCATTGATTGATTTTCCAGGATTACTTATTAACCAGTCCTGAAGATTGGGTTTTGTCGTCACACCAATTTTCTCTCGTCCAATTGCATTTATGTCAGATGTCTTCTGGTTAATATTTACCACAAACTGATTGGGAGTTGTCTCACGACTTCTATTCCATAAGTCAAATTGTCTCGCAGCTTCATCTTCAATTTCTCTATTGTAACTTGTCACACTTATGGCAGCCCAAATAATATTTATCAACCAAAAGGTCGCAACAAAAATGATTAGAAGCCCAAATGACCACCCCAGCAATAATGAGTTTTCTTGGACGAGTCCAGCGATTACAAGTATGGCGAGAATTATTGGTGTGAATGTCATTATAAGTCCACCAGATACACTTGCGTAAAATAGTCCGATTGGCCCGAATACAAAAGTCAGTAGGATTGCAAGTCCCACGCTTTTTGGTGATTTCGTCACTAGAAATGGAGTTGTCATGTCCAAATATGTTTTATGTCTATTCCTCAGTCGGCTTTACAAAATAACCGCCAACGTGAGTGCATATGCAGTAGCGGGAATAGGAGGGCTTGGTAATGCGAAGCATGCCAAGTCCCGACCAGCTGCGTTCTGTCCCACGTGGGTAATCTAAATTAAGAAAAAACTCTTCATGTCAAGTGCGAACCCCGCTATTGAATATGCACAATGTTATGCCCTGTGCCGCGCTTGGGAACTCTTAACCACACGGATGGCAGTGCTTTGGATGTGTGAAGGCATGTGCGGCACTAGCATTGGTGTGGTTTTCGGAGAGGAAATTTACCATTCGATTAGTCCCAAATGATTATCCACTTCTTTTGCTTGGATACTTTCAAATTGCATAAATGAATGCTTCCCTAACTCATTTTCAAATGCTTCGAAACCATCTCGAAGAACATATTTAAGATCTAGGTTCTTAACAAATGGAGGTTGAATTGCAATATTGATTCCCTTTTTTGCAAAAGGCACACTTTGATAGATAATTCCTTGAGCAGTCCCATTTGCATGTAACAAGGCTAAGTTTGAATAGGCTGTTGTTATCAGGTATGTCTTCAGGTCTTTCTTTGCCTGTTTGCTAAATTTCTCATCAATGTAATTCAAGAATAGGGTCGAGCTTTCACGTAAGTCAGGTTCGAAGGTGGCTAATCTTTCGTCTATATGTTCGCCGAAGTATTTTTCAAAGTCAGTCGTTCTTTTACTTTTATCCGAATTGAGTATTACTACAACATCTAAATCCGCTTTTAATTCCCAAAGTCCAATTGTCGCATAAAACCTATCTCCAAATTTTGCTGATTCGGCCCAATTTTCGATTAGCTCCATATAAGAGGTTGGCCTATTTTCCGATGAATAAAATACCGATTGATACGGTCGATTGCACCTCGCATATTTATCCACCAATTCCTTTCCGGGATTTTTTATTTGAAAATGCCCTTTGAAAAGTTCATTATTCTCATGAGAGCGGGTCCTACAGATTTCTCTTCCGGCCTGAATTTGATCAATGAAAATTGGGAGCTGTTTGACTTTGGTCATTGCTAACAGTATTCTTTCGTAAGCATAGTCGTCAAGGTCACTGATTGTCTCTATTTCGATAAGAACACTCTTTACGTTATCAACGTGTGTCACTTGAAGATTTGTGAATCATTTAAAAATGGTATTCCCGTTTTACAATGAATTTTATCATGTGAACTAGGGCAAAGGGTCACAAAATATTTGTATGGATACTTCATGGAATTGGCTTGTTGCAAAATTCCTTGATAGCAATGTAAGCATCTTCATACCCTAATTCTCCAGCCCTGGATAAGTCAAGGCATCCTTCATTTCTTTGGCCAATCCCAATCTTCATCATCCCCCTTAAATAGTAGGCTTCTGAATGCTTAGGGTCGTTCTTAATAGCAATATTAAGGTCATCAATGGCTCCACGGTAGTCCTGAAGTTTGACTTTTGCAAATCCTCTTTGATAGTAGGCTTTGGTCATTGGGTTAGAGCCCAAAGCAGATGCAAACATTATATCTGCCAGTTTAATAGCCTTGCTGAGATCAGGAATAGCTCCAATATAGTCCTGAAGGATAACTTTTGTAGCTCCCCTGTCATAAAATGCTTCGAGGTTCAAAGGATTGATTTCAATAGCAGTGCTAAAGTCAGCTAATGCTCCTCTATAATCTTGTAGAGAACCTTTGCATGACCCTCTGTTATGATATGCTCCTTCATGACTAGGGCGTATCTCAATGGCCCTAGTTAGGTCAACAACTCCTCCCATAAAGTCCAAGAGATAGGCCTTTGAGGCCCCTCTGTGATAATACGCCTCTGCATTTAAGGGGTCAAGATCAATTACCTTATTAAACTCAGCAATAGCTCCTCTAAAGTCTTGAAGAGCGCCTTTTGCTGCGCCAAGTTGATAATGGGCTTCTATATTCTGGGGGTCAACTTCAATGACCTTATTGAAGTCAACTATGGCTCCTCGATAGTCTTGATGAGTTACTTTTGCAAGTCCACTTGCAATTAATTTTCCATTTGATGTTGAGTATTTATTGCTCATGATACCTTTTGTGTTCTGTAAACTAATTCAATGGGAAAATATTCCAGTGCCAATTCCCAATTTGGTTTTCATTTGCCGGTGGTCATAAGATAAATCTACTACAAATTGGTCGACATAATTGGCTCTTTTGCTTGCTTTCGATTTGCGATGGCAATGTGAGGCAATCAAATGTGCCAATGAACGAAGCACAGAATCTGTCCGCGCGGCATTGCGCCCAACGTCAGAATATATGCCATTTATGGCTTATCTATCTTTAATCTCCGACCAACCTATGCCGCCACTTCTTCCGTCCGCAACGCCCTCCTCAATATTTTTCCCACATTGGTTTTCGGAATCTCTTTGAGAAACTCAATGTATTTCGGCCGCTTGTACCCAGTGAAATTTTCCTTGCAGAATTCTTTCAGCTCTTCCTCCGTGAGCGATGGATCGCGCTTGACCACACAGATCTTGACCGCCTCGCCACAGGTAGGATCTTTTACGCCGATGGCCGCCACCTCCAATACTTTTGGGTGGGTGGCCACTACCCCTTCAATCTCATTGGGATAGACATTGAAACCGGAGACCAGGATCATATCCTTCTTACGGTCCACAATGCGGATATAGCCATCCGCATCCATCACGGCCACATCGCCGGTCTTGAACCATCCGCCCGGATGAAACACGGTGCTGTTGTCTTTTTGCCAATAGCCCTTGAACACCTGCGGTCCGCGTGCACACAGTTCACCGGACTCACCCATCGGCACCACCGCGCCATTGTCATCCATCATTTGTATCTCCGTGCTGGGAATGGGTACCCCGATACTGCCCATACGTTCTTTCCCCGTGATCTGGTAGGTGAGCACAGGTGAGGTCTCGCTCAGTCCATAACCTTCAGAAATCGGAATGCCGGTCTTCTCTTTCCATTTTTTAAAAACCACTTCTTGCAATGCCATACCGCCGGCGCTACAACCCTTCACTACAGAGAAATTGATTGATGAAAAGTTCGGGTTGTTCAGCAATGCGTTGTACAGTGTGTTCACACCAATCATGGTATGAAAGGGATTCTTCGCGAGAATTTTAATGAACCCATCGAAGTCGCGCGGGTTGGTGACGAGCCTGCAGGTCAGTCCGCCGTTGAAGTAAACGAAAGAAGCCGTCAATGCATAGATGTGATACATCGGCAGTGGAATGATGGCCACATCGCCTTTTACCAGCGGTCCCTTCAAAGTATTATTCAGCAACGGCTCCACCTGCCATACATTATACAGCACATTGCGATGCGTAAGTTCCGCTCCTTTTGATAATCCTGTAGTCCCACCCGTGTATTGTAAAAATGCCGTGTCTGTATTTTTTATGGTCACCGGTATGAAAGGTTTACTCATTCCTTTTGCCAGCGCACTGGAAAATGAAATGGCTCCTGGCAGATTGTATGCCGGCACCATCTTCTTCACTTTCTTCACTACAAAGTTGGTAAGTATCTTTTTAAATCCGCCGAGCAGGTCGCCTACT
>DAOMZK010000132.1:0-6686 GCA_035438035.1 Cyclobacteriaceae bacterium
GAATGTTTTGCCTTTCGGCCGAGGTAAGCCGGACTTCCAGGGCCCGCGCAATCTTCATCGCTATTTCACTTTGCACGGCGAGAATATCTTTTAAGTCACGGTCGTACGTCTCACTCCAGAGATGCACGTCCGTCTTCGCATCAATCAACTGCACGACTATCCTGACTTTGTCGCCCACCTTGCGCACACTTCCCTCCACAATATTGCCTACCGACAACTCGCCACCGATTTCCTGAATGGTTTTAGTGGTGCCTTTGTATTGAAGCGTGGAGGTACGCGACTTGACCTTCAGATCGGAGATCTTCACCAGGTTATTTAAAATGTCTTCTGCGATTCCATTGCTGAAATAATCCTGCTCCGGATCCTTGTTCATATTTTCAAACGGCAAGACCGCTATGGATCTATCCGGAGCGATCGCTAATTCCTTTCCTAACCCAAGAAAATAAAATGCCGAGAAGGATCCAATGCCGACGACAACAAGGAGAATGGCGGAGAGCAGTGCCAGTTTTTTCTGTGTTCGTTTGGGTATGTTGGGTGGGCGATGAGGGGTAGTTGATACGGAAGCGGTGGGCGCTTGCATCACCGTGATCAGATCCTTGATGGCGCGTACCACTTTATTTATCTGATCGCGATAGAAGGTATGATCAAGGTTTCCTTTGGCATCTTCTTCATGGCGCAACAATGGGCGAAACACACCGGGCGAACGATAAATAAAGTCAATAGCCCGCAAAGGCTCATTCAATTCATTTTGCAAGAGGTTCTTATCCTCATCTTCCAGATCGTGAATTCTTACCGGCAGGATACGGCTGGCCACATTGCCGCTTTTTAATTTAACATCGCGTCCGAACCGATCTTTCTTTGATAAAGCGTTGAAAGCACAAAACTCGTGCTGCCAGGCAAAGCTTTTCGGGTCGCAGTAGGTCTGTGAAAGAATGGGGATGAAAATCAGAGACTTCAGCTTCCCTTCCAGGCTTTTATTTACGCTGTGCGTTTCGAGGAGGCCATCGTGGGGATTAACATCAAAATAGACTGAAATCGACTCTTTTATGCTTGCTGCCAGTTCTTCCTGCAGCGCCTTAACGAATTCGGATACCCAGCCCGACCGATTATCGTTGTGACGGTAACTAATGAAAATGTCGTATTCACAATCAGAAACAATGGAGGGCATTACTCAAATATAAAATAATTGCGGGGCATTTAGATCATGACATAGATTGGCTTTGAGCCATGTTATAATTATGAGCGACGAAGATTGGGCCGCGGACTTTGCCATCGTAGCTTTAGCGAGGAACGCTAATTTATTGAAAGTGTCTTTCAAGCACATATTCAATCATACGCATTCACATACGATACCATCTTGACAATACGCGATCAAGTCATTCTCAGCTCATCTTCTCACCGCCCGTCACGCTCAGTTTTCTAATCCAATTTTATCCAATTTCTCCCGATTGCATGTGTCTGTAAGGATTTCACTTTGCATTCTCCTGCGTCCTTACACCATTTATCAATATCCAGATACCAAGAGGATTTTCATTCTGCAACTCAGCAGGTAATAGTGCTTGCGGCATGCCCTGATAGGATACTGCCCGGGTAAACCTGAAAATAGCTGCTGTTCCTACCGATGTACTTCTGCCATCGGTAGTGGATGGATAGGGACCGCCATGCACCATTGCATGACATACTTCTACACCAGTAGGAAATCCATTGATCACAATGCGTCCCACTTTCTGCTCCAGTATGTGAATCAACTCCTGATACTCTTTCAAATCTGATTCCGTGCCATGAACTGTAGCGGTAAGATGACCAGAAAGATTTCTGGCTGTTGTGAGTACCGCTTCTTTGGATTTCATTTCCACCACTACACTGGCTGGTCCAAATATTTCCTCGGTCAACTCATGATGAGCCGCCAGTACTTCACCGGATGTTTTGAAAAGTACTGGTTGCGCACGATTTACACCATCCACACGGATACCATTGGCCAAAACCTCAAGACCTTGTTTTGAAGCATGTTGCGCTACCCCTTCACTATACGACCGAAAAATTGTTTCAGTGAGCATCGCGCCGCCTGAGGTTTTTTCAAATTCTGCCTTTAACTGCTGCGTGAATTCGTGTACTCCATCTCCAGCTTTGTACAATAGCAAACCTGGATTGGTGCAGAATTGCCCCACACCCAGCGTGACAGAGGCCGCATAGCCTTGCGCTATTTTTTCCTTATTGAGTCGCATGGCTTCAGGAAGAATAAACACCGGGTTGGTGCTTCCCATCTCGGCATAAACCGGTATGGGTTCATCGCGCTTTACGGCTGCATCAAACAATGCTTTACCAGCTTTGAAAGATCCCGTTAATCCAACGGCTTTAATATGTTTATGCTTTACCAGCTGCATACCTACTACACTTCCGTCACCATGCAACATGGAAAACACACCATCGGGCATGCCGGTTTTCTTCGCCGCTCTTTGAATGGCTCTGCCTACCAGGTCGCCTGTAGCCGGATGTGCCGAATGCACTTTCACAATTACAGGGCAACCAGCCGCCAGTGCTGAAGCGGTATCGCCACCGGCCACCGAAAACGCCAACGGAAAATTGCTGGCGCCAAATACAACAACCGGCCCCAAGCCTACATGCATGTAGCGTATGTCTGCTTTCGGCAGCGGTGTGCGTGATGGATCCGCCGTTTCGATGCGTGCATCAAGCCATGAGCCTTCGCGCAGCATACTGGCAAACAGCAAAAGCTGATTTACCGTACGGCCCCGCTCGCCCTCTATTCTCGGTTTGGGTAAAGCCGTTTCCGCACAACAAATTTCTATGAGTTGATCCCCAAGGGCCTTTATTTCCTCGGCAATAGTTTCCAGAAACACAGCCTTTTCTATTCCGGATTTCTTCCGATAAATCTGAAAGGCAGCAGCCGCTTTCTCGCAAGCTTTGTTTACCTCATCAGCGGTAGCCTTAAAGAATTTATGCTCCAGCTTAATACCGAGCGCCGGATTAGCCGACTGAAACGTTTCCTTTCCTTCAGCCACCAAATCAAACCCAATAATTTGTTTTCCTTCCACAGTCATCGTGTTATAAGTTTAGTTAATTAATAATACACATGGCAAGCCCGGCCGCTACAAAATTTGGCAGGCGAAGCTTCAATTTAAATGAAATTTTTTTCCTACTCCCCCGCAGTCGAATCCTCCATCGCCAAATGCGTTTGTAGATTGTCAAATACAAAAACCTGGAAAACTACTTTGCCATTGAGAACCTGGGTGGCGATGTGCACCACCCCGGTTACCGTCTTACCGTTTTTAAGTGTAGCGGTGTGGCCCAGCCAGGTGTGCACCCAGGATTCACCTTTATCCGTGATCACCGATTCATAGATGGCTCCATCCTCAATCTTATAGGATGTATAATTCGCTACGCCTTGTTTCTCCGCCTCTATAAATTCAGCTACAGTCATGGTTTTTGTCCATGAATTCATGATTACTTTGGCCGTGTCGGCATACAAGGAACTTAAAGCGGCCCAGTCTGCTTTGAGGTAACTGTCAGCACCTTTTTTTACCAGGTCGATTTCAGGACTTTCAGTGAAATACTGCTTTCTCTGACAGGCTGTGAAAGCAAAAGCCAGAAGTAGAAATACACATACTTTTTTCATGCGAGTCGGGGGTTAAGCTTTGGGAGGATGAAGATACTAACTTTCAACCAGTCGTGCTCCAGGCACGACTATCACTCAATTCTCAAAAGAATGGTTAATTCCTCTACGATAAAAACACTTTGGCAGGTACGCCCAATTCACGATGGAATACTTTAGCCAATGCCAGGGTTAATGGTTTTTTCCCACTGAGTATGGCTAAAATCTACCACCCTTACCGCCCATAATGCACAAAAGGCGCCCAATAGGACGGCGCTTTGAATTCCTCACCAAATTTACCCGCAATAAAAGCACGCTTCATGATGTCTCCGGCTTCAGCATAAGATTTGCGCTGCTTCACCACCAAATCATACATGCCTGTCATGAATGTCATGGTTCCTTCGTCATTGACAGGCCACAAACTAACATAAACTTCATTGGCACCGGCCTGCAACAAAGATCCGGTAAGCCCCACCACGCCTTCGCCCCCATAAATTCTTCCGAGCCCCGTCTCGCAAGCTGAAAGTACAACGAGATCAGCCTTGAGATTGAGCTTGCTGATTTCCGGAGCCGTGAGGTAGCCGTCCTCACCATTTTGCATGTTGGTGAAAATACACATGGCCACACCCGACAACGGCGGGAGTTCTGAGAGTGCGAAACCATGGGTGGCCAGGTGCAGGATTTTATATTGCGCGAGCTCTCCTGACTGGGACATGGTTTTCATCCGGTTTTCGGTCATTTCCTTCCCGGTCAACACGGTGCCATCCGTGAATATCTTCCGGAGATTCTCCACTTCCATGAGTGTCCCCGGCAGGTAGTTCATCTTATCACCGGTAAAAAGTGTGGCATAAATATTTCGCTGGCTTTTTGATTTGGCGGCATTGTCCTCCGCTTCAATTTGAAATTGCACCATCAGGTCATCATTGAGGGAGCCTTTCGCATTGTTCTTCTCTGCCATCCGCTCGTACTGGGCGCCACCCATGCCGAGGAAGGACTTCCGGCTGGAAGGATAGGTGCGCATATTCACAGTGTTGAAAATTGAAGCGGACTGGCAGTAGCGCACGTCAAACTTTTCGACGAGGTATTTTCCATCGGCAGATTGCAAGGCTTCGAAGGGAAGGAAATTCAGAATTCCATCGGGGAAAATGAGCAGTCTTTTTATGCCGGTTAAGTAAGATTCTACCGGGGCAATGAGGAAATCATAGAAATCACGAAGATACCTTTGTCGCACAGGCGTAAATACGGCGTCGCTCTTTTGCAACAGCCCCCTGGAAATTTCAACCAGCTCTTCCACGTCGGTCATGCTGAGTTGCTGTGCAATCATCTGCTCGGAAAACTTGTGTAACTCGAGCGCTTCCCGGTTGATGGGCTTATACCCCGGTCTCGCATTCCCGGCATTCCGTTTTTCCAGGACCTGGGCTTTCAGGTTCAGGAAACGATTAAAGTCCTTGACCTCTTTCACTTGTACTGACGTTCGCGTCACAATGTTTACAATCACTACACCAGCTTCAAAGACTGAATAGAAAACAGCCGCCTCGTCCTGTTTCAACTGTTGTTGGAATTGTTGTAGTGATGGCGTCTGCACCTGGTTTTTGTTGTAGAGGCTTTCTTCCAATACCCTCGCCCGTTCCCGGTTTTGTACTTCAAACACACGCCTGGCGTCGCCCATCCTGGCCAATGCACCGACCATTAATCTGTATGAACTGGCCACCCGTTGCATAAACTGGATCCTTTGGTTGGCGGGAAGATTCTGCCGGGCTTTCTCATTGATGGCAATTGCTTCTTCCAGTATCGGTATGGCCTCACCATTCTCTTCTCCGTAGTATAACAGACCGGCGAGATTATTGAGACTAATTTCGGCTTCATACCAATCCTGCCTTTGCTTTTGGATTTGAATTAAATCGCGATAGACTTGTTTGGCTTTGGTACGGTCTCCGGCTTGCCAATAACACAAGGCCAGGTTGCTCATTACCGATTCTTTGAGTTCAGCATAATCATTGGCTATGGCAATGTCATAGGCTTTTGACAGATAGTCCAACGCTTTCTTGCGGTCCGCACTCCTGTCGCTTTGCAAAAAAGCCATACCCAGAAAATTATTTCCCATGAGTTCAAAA
The DNA here is from genome assembly GCA_035438035.1 of Cyclobacteriaceae bacterium. Classification (GTDB taxonomy): domain Bacteria; phylum Bacteroidota; class Bacteroidia; order Cytophagales; family Cyclobacteriaceae; genus ELB16-189. The sequence continues at coordinate 5,725 of DAOMZK010000132.1, forward strand.
TAAGGGTATTGCACCTTTTGGTTTGCCTTCAAGAGCCAGGCACCATACGTCTTCATCTGTTCGAGGTTACTCAAATTGGAAGCACTCCGCGCCGCGAGCAGCACCATATTGCCGGTGTAAAATTCGGCGCCTTCCGGAAGGATATAATTATTTAAAGCTGTGGCCGTGAGCGCAGCTGTCTTCTCATAATCCTGAACCGACAAATAATAATTGGCCAGGCTATAGGATAGATTGAATTGGGCCAGGGGCGGCAACTGCGGGCCATATCGTTTGCCCTCGGTCCATCCCCCTTCAAAGTATTGCAGGCCATCACGCCATCCGTCGCTAAACGTAAACAGCCTTTCGCCGATACGACTTCTGAGTATGGGGGTGAGGAATTGAAACTCGGGAGGAAATTGCTTCAGTGCTTCGTCCGCCAGCCGCGCGCTGGTCTGGCAGCCCTGAACATTTTTGCAATCCGCTTCCGTAATTTGTTTCATATATTTTTCAAATGTCACGACGGCCAGGCTCCTGGAAGCCCAGGCTCCCGGAATCCATGCCAGCATCTGATCGCACAACGCCGGCTGAATATTTTTAGATTTCATCAATAGAAAGTCCTCTTCAAAATATTTCAGGTACTCATTGTCGCCGCAGAGAAGAAATGTAGCCCTCATGTATTTTTTTGCATTCTCCATATTTCCCCGAAGCATTTCCATGTATCCTTTCACCGCCTGGATGGTCAGTTGTACGGGGTCCTTTTGGTACGCCAGGTCGGCATGACGCTGGGCATCATCCAGCCGGCCCAGCAGTATCTGGCACCATGCAATTTTCGAATCTGCATCGGCATAAGCAGGACTACGCCTGAGTACCGCTTCGAATTTCTTTATCGATTCATTGTACTGTTCTTTACCCAGCAGCTCAAAACCCTGCTGGTAAATGGCATCCACATCCTGTCCATGGCCGGGAAAAGAAGAGAGAAGAAT
>DAOMZK010000133.1:0-6666 GCA_035438035.1 Cyclobacteriaceae bacterium
GGAGGATGGCGTGCTAAAATACCAGTATGATCTCGGTGGAGTTGAGACCTCACTGGACTCATTGGCTCAACCGATGAATTTTAATTTCTTGCGCTTTTACCAAACGGTTTCAATTCAACTTAAAAAAGGATTGTATGCCGGTCTTGGCTATCACCTGGACTATTATTATTCCATTGTGGATCAAAAACTGGATTTGAATAAACCCTTGTACACCAGTCACTACCTCTACAATCTGAATTACGGATACAGCACTACCGAGTATGTTTCTTCAGCCATCAATATGAATGTGCTGTATGACACCCGCGACAACATGATCAATCCCTACAAGGGATATTTTGCCCAAATTAGTCTGCGATATGCTCCACGTATTTTTGGGAACGTTAAAAGCTCGGAGTTCGTTAATGCCGAATGGAGAAGCTTTCACAGCTTGTCAAAGCGCAATCCGCGCCACCTCTTGGCCTTCTGGGTGCTGGGGAGTTTTACACCACACGGAGAATTTCCATATTTGATTCTTCCCGCCCTCGGCTATGATCAACGCAGCAGAAGCGGCCGGGGCTATGTGCAAGGTCGTTTTCGCGGACCGAATATGGTGTATGCTGAAGCGGAATACCGATTTCCAATTTCTCAATGTGGCGGAATCCTGGGCGGCGTGCTGTTTGTAAATGCCACCACCACGGACAATCCCAATCCGCTCAACCAGGAAAAATTATTCCATAAAATTGCACCGGCCTATGGTTTTGGTCTGCGGATGAAGGTCGACAAGCGCTCCCGCACCAACCTTCAGCTTGACTTCGGCTTTGGAAATAACTCGGCCGGTGTTTATCTCGGTGCGGCTGAAACATTCTGAAAAAAGAATCCTACATTCAAAAATGAATTCTTCCGGAAGCATAAAGGAACACCTGAGAAAACTGGGCAAGGACCGTTACGGTTGGGCCGGACTTTGTTTCGTATTTGCTATTCTCGCGCTGATCGTGCCATTGCGATCCGGAAATGCACTCGAATACTTCGGTGGTTTACTCATTCTTGCGGGCGTAGTCGAAATTCTGGATGGCTTCAAGCGTGTTGAAAGTATGGCCATCCTGATTTCACGTGTCAGCGGAGCCTTGAGCTTACTGATGGGCACGGTATTAATTAATGCAAGCCTCTTTCAGAAAAGAGCATTGGTAGCCATCGTGATCGGGGTTTTTATTCTGGACGCTATTGTCTACCTGTTCAATTTTATTAAAACGTGGAAAAATAAAAAACAAAAAAACTGGTTTGAGTTACTGGCCGGCATGGGCAACCTGGTACTCGTTCTTTTTCTGTTGATGGCCGACAGGAAAGGACAACTGTGGTCGTTGTCGGTTGCCGTCGGCTTGCGCATGACAGGTGTGGGGTTGTACATTCTCTGGGCCAAGACCGGTACCCTCACGCTTGTTCACGAGGATGTGCTTTCCTCCATTGGTGTCCGGGAGAATCCCTACGTAAAGTCGCTGGCGGAGAAACTAAGACAGGAAGAGGAGCAAAGCGCTATACATGACAGGCGATGGATCATCATCTTCATTGTGCTGTTATTCGTCATTCACCTGGGGCGAATGGGCTTTGACCGCAGCGCGTTGGGCATACTTTCTCCCCTTGTGGCCACATTCGGTGATATGGTGATTGCCCTCATCATTACTTACGCCATTCTTGCCCCCATTCGTTTGCTTTTTCTGCGGCTGATGCGCAAGCGGGGGGCACGTCTTTGGAATTGGATCACAGCACCCCGTGAAGAGAAGCGCAGAAAATTCAGTTTAAGGAGTTTTGTGGAAGGGTGGCTCACGACCAGGATGCGTGCAGAAATCCGATACACTAAAGCTGGCTATTCATTGCCTGTTGCCGCCAGAATGGGATTGAAAATTGGATTACCATTGAGTGCTTTGCTTGCTGCCGTGATGCCCGTGCTCGGAATGAGCTGGTATTTTGATACGGAAAACTGGGCCTCAGGAATCTGGGACAAATGGGCAGCAGACCGTGCCGATGTCTGGCGAATGGCAATCACGCACGATGCAGGAGGAGATTTTGGACCGGCAGCTTTCAGGCTTCAGCCTCCCGGCGTTACATCCTCAGAAGATTTTTCATTTGTGGTAGTCGGTGATCCGGGTGAGGGTGATGCCTCTCAGCTTGTGTTGAAAGACCAGATCATAAAAGTCACAGACCATCCCGACGTAAAATTCCTGGTGATCTCTTCGGATGTAGTGTACCCTACCGGCGCACTGAAAGATTATGAAAAAAAATTCTGGATGCCGTTTAAAGGCGTAACCAAGCCGGTCTACGCTATTCCCGGAAATCATGACTGGTACGATGCTTTGGATGGATTCATCGCTACCTTTTTTACACCGGAAGCAGCAAAAAAAGCGATGACCGACCGCGTCAATGCCGACCTGAAGCTAACCTCAACAACCGGTCAAAGAATTGATGAAATGATCACGCAGTCAGACCGGTGGAGGAAAGAATATGAAGTGCCCACAGGATTTCAGAATGCTCCTTATTTCCAGATCAGCACCGATCAGTTTGTTTTTATTTCTGTGGAGACGGGCGTGTTGAGACAAATTGATTCACTGCAGCGCAAGTGGCTGGCCAATGTCCTCGAGGAATCAAAAGGTAAATTCGTGATGGTGCTGCTGGGTCATCCGTTTTATGCCATCGGCGAATACCAGGGAGTATTGAATCCTGATTTTGATGCCACCCATGATCTTCTGCGGAAGTACAATGTGCCATTGGTCATGGCGGGCGACACACACGATTTGGAATACTATCTTGAACCCCCGGCAGCTCAAAACACATCAGCGATGCATCACTTTGTAAATGGTGGGGGTGGGGCCTATCTCAGTATCGGTACAGCCATGACGAAACCGGCTGATATGCCGACAAAGGACTACGCATACTATCCTCCGCAAGATCCGCTGGTGGAGAAGATCCAGGAAAACACAAGGTGGTATAAATGGCCGGCATGGTGGTGGACTCGTCAGCTTGATGGATGGCCGTTTTCTGCAGAATGGCTATCGGCCATGTTTGATTACAATGTGTCGCCGTTCTTTCAAAGTTTCATGGAGATCAGAGTTGAAACTTCCAAAAAAAGAGTGGTGTTAATTCCCTATAGCAATCACGGAAGAATTCCCTGGCGGGATATGACCAGCACCCATGGCGCGCGTCCTGATGGCGCCACGATGGAAGACTTTGCAGAGTGGGTCATTCCGATGAGATAATTAATAACTGGCGTTCATTTTTCTTCCAGATACTTTCGTGTTTTCACGTCGAAAACTTTGAAATGCGTAACGGAGATGTAATCAACGTAATTATAGTCTGTGTTGATCAGGATTAATCCGACAGCGATGACAAAGCGCTCATGTTCGAGGCTTACTTTGGGGAGCATCCTGTCAATCTGTGCCTCAGCCTCAATACTTGTAATTTTTGTGAATTCGATCAGTGGATTTCTCGACGTGAGAATTTCATTGCTGTGTGCCAGTGCCAGTTGAGCCAGTTTTCCACCCTGGTAATCGTCTTCGTCAGGCGGTACCGCCTTGATATTCCCTTTCTCCAGGCTGCCCAGTGTTCCAACCAGTGCACCACAGCAAGAGCTTCCCTCATGCTGGCCTGGCCGAAGCATGTAGCCCCAGCCTTTTTCGTAAGAGTATCCAATGTGTGGGCCAATCAATAGTAACATGGCTCCATTATCTGGTACGTGGTGTGCATACGCATTCAAACCGGAGACCCCCGAAAAAGGCAAACCGCCGAGGCCGCCGATGTGAAACGGACCTTTCATTTCCGGATGACGACGGAAATTTTTGCTGTAGATGATATCGTCTACGCAGATCGAAATTCCCAACAAAATATCTTTAGGAAAAATACCATACCGATCCTGCATATACTGATACAGCGAGTCGGCAAACTGCGATGACGGAACGGCATTCGGAAAAGCTTCGCGGATATTTTTTTGAACTTCTGCCGGAGGAAGGGCCAATTCTTCAGGAGCTGATGATACGGGCTGATTTACTTTTTGCGGATTGCAGGCGTAAATGAAAAAGCCAATTAAAGGAAAATAGAACAACCTCTTTATAGAATTTTGCATGAAGATGAAATTTATTTTGCTTTAGGCTTCACATATTTCTCTGCCCACGCAATGAAATGTTTCATGTTGGGTGCGTCAGTATGTCCTCCATCATGCTGTCGCCACGCCAATTCTCCCTCAAGCAATCCGCTGTTTACCGGTGGCATCTTTTCTGTTTTGTAATCATTGGAGACACCAATGTCCTTCACACCCAGTAATTTGTATACCGAGCCTGCGGCCACAGTGGCCATATAGCTTCCCTGTTGATCCAGCCACTTCGCATCACCCATTTCAGGAATTCCATAACTGATAAATGTGGGACGCGGCGCACACAAGGCAATCAGACTATGGGAGTCAACCGGAAGGAAACTGGCGTTCATGTTGCCCAGTTTCCCTTCCAATTCTCCGTATTTCATATAATTGCCGGCCATCCAGTAATAGGATCCTCCCGTAAGATTTTCAACGGCTTCACCAAAATTACGACGGTGTAGCGTTGAACCTCCCTTGCCCGAAGAACCAATCAGTGCAATCGCAAACCGTTGTTCGAATGCCAGTGTGACCAGTGCTGCTTTTCCATATCGGGATACGCCTTCAATACCGACATGCTTGGCATCTACTGCCGGATCAGTTTCCAGATAATCGAGTCCGCGAGCCGCACCCCAGGCCCAGGCACGGAGTGATCCCCAATCATCGGGTTTACGCGGCTGACCTTTGTTCACCAATCCAATAATGCCGCGTGTAATGCCCGCACCATTGTCGGCCTGGATGCTGGCTGGATCAATGAGCACATAACCCCATCCGGCGGCGATTAATTGTTGCGTTGATGGCGGATCGCCGGGAGGAGGCGGGCCAAAAGCCGTTCACGGCAGCCGTGCCAATGGATTGTATGCAGGATATTTATCGAGGATGGCTTTCAATGCGGGATCGCGTGATAACATCTCACGAATGGCTTCATTCAGTTTTGCAAATTCATCATTGTCGGGTTGAACGGGTGCAGGCAAACCCGTCCGGCCAAACATCATGAGCACAGGAACCGGACCCGTAGCATTGGCAGGTGTCACAACCGTCATGGATATATTGACATCAATCAATGGATATTCAGAATTATCCACATGACCCACCAGTTGTTTGGCATTCACCGGCGTGAAGCCAACAAATTCGCGTTCAGCAACTTTTACTGTCCAGGTTACCCGGGGAACATTTTTCGGCACGCGACCATATACCTCGCGTTCCATATCTTCCACAATCTCAGGACGGCGGTCGTGCCACCATTGGGTCGCTGTAGTAACTTTCTTACCATTTTTTGTTAGCAGTAATTCCGGCAGATCAGGATAGGGGTTGGCTACCGATTCATCATAATTAGCATGGTTGGGTGCGGATTCATTGCCGCTGGGACCTTTGCGGATGGTTTTTATTCCCAATTGATCCATCATGTTCTGACGGTCCTGCTCATTGGTAAAGACGACTGGCGGGTCATACTTTTTTTCTGATGAATTACCCTGGCCAGCAACATTCATGGCTACCAGCATCAACAGCAAGAAGAAATTTTTTTTCATAGTTACCGAAATTGGGTTCATGGATTAATTTCACAGGGAGAAGCCGGCAGGCCTTCTTTGTTGCAGAGGTTTGCACCCTCGGGATTCTCTGGCCAGCTATTGGCAAGAGTAAAGCAACCGAACAAAGTCAGCACCGTGAACGCGAAATGTCCTGCATCCATATTCAGGTAAGTTATTAAAAATCAAAGTCATGTCGGGTCCACTCCTGTAAAAAACACTTCTTCTTCCATCCTGTATTTTCGTATTTTCAACTTTTAATCCTTTCGATGATCATTGACCTTCGCAGCGATACGGTTACCCGCCCCACCCCGGGCATGCGGGAAGCCATGATGAAAGCAGAAGTGGGCGATGATGTCTTTGGAGAAGATCCGACGGTAAAAGAACTTGAAGCAAAATGTGCTCAATTACTGGGGATGGGGGGTGCCGTGTATTGCCCTTCGGGAACAATGACTAACCAAATTGGTATCAATATTCTCACACAGCCCTATGATGAAGTGATTTGTTACCAGGGCGCCCACATTTATAAGCATGAAGGAGGAGGATTGGCGGGCAACAGTCACGTTAGTGTCAGGCTTTTGCCCGGAGACCGGGGCAGGTTGACAGCAGATGACATCGCAGCGAATATTAATTCAACAACTGATCCTCATTATCCCCGTACTTCGGTAGTGGCCCTTGAAAATACGGTTGTCCGGGAAGCGGGTAGTTACTACAGTCTGGACAAGATCAGGTCCGTCAGTGACTTTGCAAGGTCGAAGGGATTGAAGATGCATCTTGATGGCGCGCGGTTATTTAATGCATTAACCGAGACGGGAGGAAAATCACAATCAGTGGGACAGTATTTTGATACGGTTTCAATCTGCCTTTCAAAAGGACTGGGTGCTCCTGTGGGATCGGTTCTTGTTTGTGCCGATAAAGCGCTTGAGACGAAGGCGAGGAGAATCCGGAAAGCGTTGGGTGGCGGGATGCGGCAAGCTGGGTACATGGCAGCAGCGGGAGTCTATGCTTTGGATCATCATATTCTGAGGTTGAAAGAAGACCATC
>DAOMZK010000134.1:0-6661 GCA_035438035.1 Cyclobacteriaceae bacterium
CAAGGCCAGTTACGTGTCGATGATGGCCGGCGCCGATTTTATCAAGACCAGTACCGGAAAGGAAAGTGTGAATGCCACCCTCCCGGTAAGTCTGGTGATGACGCGCGCCATCCGCGATTACCAGGAACAAACCGGTTTCAAAGTTGGATTCAAACCGGCCGGAGGAATCCGCAAAGCCAAGCAGGCGCTCGAGTGGCTCATTCTTATGAAAGAAGAGTTGGGGACGGAATGGTTGTCACCCCATCTTTTCCGTTTTGGCGCAAGCGAACTGCTGAGCGATATTGAAAGACAACTTGAACATTACGTGACCGGCAGATATTCTGCCACCTACAGACATCCGATGTCCTAATCCGACTGATCATGGAGATTAAAAGCATTTACGAAACAATGGAATACGGTCCGGCTCCTGAAAGTTCAGCGCCAGCCGACGAGTGGCTCAGCAACCATGCGAAGACACAATTATTTATCGGTGGAAAATGGCATGCTCCTTCTTCCGGAAAATATTTTGACAGCGTCAATCCCGCCAATAAAAAACACCTGGCGAAAATTGCTTTCGCCGATTCGAAAGATGTAAACAAAGCCGTGGCCGCGGCCAAAGCCGCACTGCCGAAATGGGTGAAAAGCGGTCCGCATGTACGTGCCCGTTACCTCTATGCCATCGCGAGGCAGATTCAAAAACATTCAAGATTGTTTGCCGTGCTGGAATCGATGGACAACGGGAAGCCGATACGCGAAACCCGTGACATCGATGTGCCGCTGGTGGCAAGACACTTTTATCATCACGCCGGCTGGGCACAACTCCGCGATAAAAAATTTCCGGATTACAAAGAAGTGGGTGTGGTAGGACAGATTATCCCCTGGAATTTCCCGCTGCTGATGCTGGCGTGGAAAATTGCACCGGCTTTGGCGATGGGAAATACGGTTGTATTAAAGCCGGCAGAGTTTACATCCCTGACAGCGCTTTTATTCGCAGAAATTTGCGAGCAAATCGATCTGCCACCCGGTGTTGTTAACATTATCACGGGTGAAGGCCCAACAGGGGCCGCCATGGTCGACCATCCTGATATCGATAAGATCGCATTCACAGGCTCGACAGAGGTTGGCAGGATCATCAGGAAGGCCACAGCTGGATCAGGAAAAAAATTGTCATTGGAGCTTGGCGGCAAATCTCCCTTCATCGTTTTTGAAGATGCCGACCTCGACAGCGTGGTAGAAGGCGTGGTGGATGCAATCTGGTTCAACCAGGGTCAGGTCTGCTGTGCGGGTTCGAGACTGCTCGTACAGGAGAGCATTGCTGAACAGCTCTACAAAAAAATCCGCGGCAGGATGGAAAAACTCCGGGTGGGCAATTCCCTGGACAAGAGTGTGGACATCGGCGCCATCGTGGCTCCGATTCAGTTAAAAACAATTGAAGAACTGGTGAAGAAAGGTGTTGAGGAAGGCGGCACTTTATGGCAACCATCATGGGAATGTCCGAAAGACGGATACTTTTATCCGCCCTCTTTGTTTACCAACATCTCTCCCTCCGCGACGATTGCGCAGGTTGAAATATTCGGGCCGGTGCTCGTGGCGATGACTTTCCGCACTCATACCGAAGCGGTGAAACTGGCTAACAACACACGCTACGGACTTGCCTCCAGCATCTGGACGGAGAACATTAACCTCGCGCTGGATATTGCTCCAAAAATAAAAGCCGGCACGGTCTGGATTAACTGCACGAATTTCTTTGACGCTGCTGCGGGATTTGGCGGTTATCGTGAATCCGGTTTTGGCCGTGAAGGCGGAATTGAAGGCTTGTATGAATACCTCAAACCAAAGATTGACGAGACATTCAAAAAAGAATTGCCCGCATCGAATGGCCGCGAGGTAAAAAAAGCTTCTCAGCATCAAAGCATTCCTGAAATCGACCGCACGGCAAAAATGTACATCGGCGGGAAACAAGCCCGGCCGGATGGAGGCTACAGCATGGTAATCACCAATCCGAAAGGCGTTCATGTCGGAGAAGTAAGTGAAGGAAACCGAAAGGACATCCGCAATGCAGTGGAGGCAGCACATGCAGGCGGCAGCTGGGCAGAAATGACCGGACATGCCAGGGCGCAGGTGTTGTATTATCTCGCTGAAAATCTGGCCATCAGAAAAGAAGAATTCTCAAAACGTATTTCGCAAATGACCGGTGCGAAACAAAGTGAGGCTATAAAGGAAGTGAATCTTTCCATAGAAAGAATTTACACCTACGCTGCAATGGCCGACAAGTACGACGGTCATGTACACCATACTGTCGTGCGAAATGTGACGCTGGCGATGCCGGAAGCGGTTGGTGTGATCGGCATAGTTTGTCCGAATGATTATCCATTGCTCGGATTTATATCCACGGTGATACCTGCTCTTGCCATGGGCAACCGCACCGTTGTTGTTCCGTCGGAGGCTTCACCACTTTCGGCTACCGACTTGTATCAGGTATTTGAAACTTCCGATGTGCCGGATGGCGCCGTGAACATTGTCACCGGTAAGAAAGATGAGCTTGCCAAAGTGTTGGCCAATCATGATGATGTTGACGGCCTTTGGTATTTCGGAACGAATGAAGGAAGTAAGGTTGTTGAACAGGCCTCGGCAGAAAACATGAAGCGCACCTGGGTCAATTACGGCAAGCAACGGGAATGGACAGATGCCGCACAGGGGGAAGGGGAAGTTTTTCTTCGTCACGCTACCGAGATTAAGAATATCTGGGTTCCTTACGGGGAGTAATGCACCGTCTGGCTGAGCTTGTCGAAGCCGGGCTCTTCTTGAGACTACCCTTCGACGGGGCTCAGGTGACATTTCAGCACCGTCAGGATGAGCCTGTAGAAAGCCTTGCGAGCTAAAGATTAACCACTCTTTCCAGCACCGTCTCAATCAATTTCTTGACTGGCTTCGCGTGATCGTGGCTGAATTCTTTGGTGACCCGGTTTGCGACGATGGCACAGCAGGTAACGCAATCGTGACCGAGCATTTTGCCCAGACCAAACAATGCCGAAGTTTCCATTTCAAAATTGGTGATCCGGTGGTCATCATAGGCAAAAGTTGAGAACCGGGTCCACACCTCCGGATCATCCACTTCGAGTCTGAGGCTCCTTCCTTGCGGTCCATAAAATCCGGAGGCTGTTGCCGTGATCCCTTTGAACATGTCCGCTCCGATTTTTTCAATAAGAAGATCTGATCCCTTCACGATGTAAGGCACCGCCAACTGCGGATTCCAATTGAGATGTTGATTTATCTTTTGAGACAACTCTTTTTCATCGCTTTCGAAGTCATACCTATAATAATACAGGAGACCATCGAGGCCCAACCCATGGGTAGATACCACAAATGAATCCACCGGAATATCTGCCTGCAGGGCGCCGGAAGTTCCAATGCGAATCATATTCAACTTTCTTTTTTTCTCCTTCGGTTGTCTTTTTTTTAAATCAATATTTACCGCGGCATCCAGTTCGTTGACAACGATGTCAACATTGTCAGTGCCAATTCCTGTTGATATAACCGTAATCCGGTGACCTTTGTATAAACCCGTATGTGTAATGAATTCGCGATTGCTGAAACGGAATTCAACTTTGTCAAAATACTTGCTGATTTGTTCCACCCTGCCCTGGTCACCAACCAGTATAATAGTTGAGCCAATGTGTTCTTCCTTCAAGTGCAGGTGATAAACACTTCCGTCAGGATTGAGAACCAATTCAGATTCGGGTATGGTGACTTTGCTCATAGACTGGATTCAAATCTAAGGAAAAAACAGTACTGTCTAATTTTGAAAACCATTTACCATAAAGACTCGAAGACTCCAAGAAACCAACTTAATCGACCTTTTGAGCCTTAGAGTCTTAGTGGCCTTTTTTATACTTTTGATAAGCCAATGATTTATTAAACGGAACAACCATGAGCCTCCATATTGGTGCAAGCAAGGGTGACATCGCAGAGACTGTACTGATTCCCGGGGATCCGCTGCGCGCTAAATTTGTTGCCGAGAACCTGCTGGAGAAGGCGAAGTGCTACAATGAAGTGCGCGGCATGCTCGGATACACCGGAATGTACAAGGGAAAACACATTTCCATCCAGGGCACTGGCATGGGCATCCCCTCCACTTCCATTTATGTCAATGAACTGATTTCCGAATACGGTGTAAAAAATATCATGCGGGTTGGAACCTGCGGCAGTATCAAAGCAGACATCAAACTGGGCGAAGTCATTCTGGCGATGAGTGCATCCAGTGATTCCAGTGTAAACCGTCTACAATTTGGTGGCATGGACTATGCACCTACCGCTGATTTTTCCTTGTTGCAGAAAGCCTGGCAGGCAGCGAAGACCCTCGGCATCAATGTCCATGTGGGCGGCGTTTTCAGTACCGATACATTTTATAGCAACCAACCCAATCGCTGGGACTCGTGGGCGCAGCATGGTATTCTCGGCGCAGAAATGGAGACTGCAGTCTTGTACACACTTGCAGCAAAATTTAATGTGAAGGCACTGACAATCCTCACGGTGAGCGACAACATTATTACAGAAGAATATACTACAGCGAAAGAGCGCGAGCAATCTTTTATGGGTATGATGAAGATTGCGCTGGAGGCTGCGCTTTGATAGTAGATTAAACTAATCTGATGAACGCTCAAAGAAAAAGACAAGTACTAGCGATCCTCACTACGTGCTTGTTTGGATGGGCATTCTCCTACGTTGCAACAAACGTATACCGGGATTATGCTTTTGGTTTATTCGTCTGGCTTCCGACCGTGATGGGTACTTCATCCACGCTGATCCAGGGTTATCGAAATCCAATTGAAAAGAAACATTATCGAAACACAGCTTACTTGTCCATGTTTATCTTTTGCCTGGGGCTCCTCACATTTGCCTGGGAGGGAATCATCTGCATGGTTATGGCTGCCCCGATTGGGATTTTATTCACATGGATCGGTTATCGATTGGGAAATTTCATTTTAAAAAGCAGTCTCAATCCCAACATTCCAACAGCCATCATTGTATTGATACTTTCTGTGCCCGCCATGATGTCATTCGAAAATATTTTGAGTCAAGAAGATGAAACAAGATCAATAATAACATCCATTGTAATCAAAGCCTCACCGGAGGTAGTTTGGAAAAATGTTGTTCAATTCCCACAACTGAATGAGCCGGAGGAATTTATTTTCAGAGTTGGAATTGCTTATCCCATCAGTGCAACTATTTCAGGTGCCAATGTTGGTGCAATCCGGTATTGTAATTTTTCTACCGGTTCTTTTGTCGAACCCATAAAAGTATGGGACGAACCTAACCTGCTCCAATTTAGCGTCGAGGGACAGCCGGAACCCATGAAAGAAATTAGCCCATACAAAATACATCCTAATCACTTACAAGGATATTGGGTTTCAAAAAAAGGCCAGTTCAAATTAACTAGGCTGCCGGATGGAAATACCATGCTCGAAGGAACGACCTGGTATGTCAACAAAATAAAGCCCGCATTCTACTGGACACTTTGGAGCGACTACATCGTTCACAAAATACACTTGAGGGTGTTGGAGCACATTAGAACACAAGCGGAGAATAAGTAAGTTTCCAGAAAAATTAAAAGACCTCCCGGAATACACCAGGAGGTCTTCTATTTGAGTGACCCCGGACGGGATCGAACCGTCGACCCAATGATTAAGAGTCATTTGCTCTACCAGCTGAGCTACGGAGTCAGGTCATTTGGTTTTGGGGTTATTGGATGATTGGGATTTTAGTTATTGACGCACTCCAATAACCAAATAAACCAATCACAGAAATCCCGAATATCCCCGTGGGGTGTACTGGATTCGAACCAGTGACCCCTACCTTGTCGAGGTAGTGCTCTAAACCAGCTGAGCTAACACCCCAAATATCCCAAACAGGGCGCAAATGTAAACACGAATTCTAATTTATCAAGACAGATTCGAAGGTTGCTATGTCTCAATTTTGGTTTGTGATTATAAAAGAATACAAGGATTCAGCCGAGACTCTACTTGAAAACTATCCCAGGAAACCAATTTTCTTATGGGTCCCATCACAGAAGGGTTTGTTGGATGATCCCCCGCATCGGCAGAAAGCCGTGGCATTATTTTTCTTTGTCACTTTACCAGTGGCATCCTTTATCGACACATTTCCATAGACCATTAGTGGTCCATTGGGCGTCGCCTCTACGATGGTTTCCGCATCAATCTTCACTTCTCCCCTTCCCTCATCCACATTCATGTAATAGCTCAAGGCACCAGAAGGACACTTTTTCACCTGGTCAATGATTTTATCGGTAGTAGAATGTTCCGGTGTAATCCAGGGAAGTTCCTGTGGATGGAACACATCCCCCAATCCCCTGAAGCACATACCTGAATGAATACAAAGCGTGGGTTTCCATACAATGGTAACTTCTCCATTGGTATATTTTTTGGTAATGTCTTTCATAGCGTTTGGGTTAACCTGTTAATCATTCAACAATATCGTTTCTATTTCTATAGGATGCGTGAGCGTACGGTGAACCGGGCAGGCATTCGCAATGTCAAACAACTTTTGTCGCTGCGTGTCATCCAAATTACCATCCAGATATATCTGACGCTGAAATGTTGTTTTGTCACTTTCTCGTTCAGCATTGACCTCCACGCGGATTTTCTCCAAAGGAATATTTTTC
>DAOMZK010000135.1:0-6660 GCA_035438035.1 Cyclobacteriaceae bacterium
AGGATCACCATCTTCCAGAAATCAACCTGTGTCAACCTGATTTCCTTTTTCACGGGTCCCACAGTTCCATCTTCCGCATGTGCTGTGGTTTCCGTCATCTGTGTACCATCCGAATAAAGATGACTTATAGCAACCATGGCGGGCTTTCCTGCCCGTGGTGATGTCGTTCTGGAAATATTTTTACCGTCCTCAAACTCAACCTTTTGAGAAAGGTCAGCCAGGCCGTACATCTGTCTGTAAATGGGTTGGTAGCACAATGCCGCCAGCAGCAAACCCGCCATCATGATATATTTGCGACCGACAGCATCCGAAAGTCTTCCAAAGAAAATCAACAAAGGCGTTCCTGCTACCAAAGCCACAGCGATGATCAGGTAAGATTGAACGAATTCGATGTTACAAGTTTTTTGTATGAAAGTGAGCGCATAAAATTGGCCCGTGTACCATACCACGCCCTGGCCTGCGGTAGCGCCAAAGAGCGCAATCAAAACCAGTCCAAGATTCTCTTTCTTTCCAAAACTTTCCTTGATTGGGTTTGTCGATATTTTTCCTTCCGCTTTTATTTTGGCAAAGAGCGGAGATTCCTGCATCCTGAGGCGGATAAATACAGAAATGCCGACGAGGACAGCGGAAAGCAGAAATGGAATCCTCCATCCCCACGTATTGAAAGTTTCCAAACCGACATACTCCCGAACGGTTAATATCACTGCGAGTGAAACAAAAAATCCAAGTGTGGCGGTTGTCTGGATGAAGCTGGTCAGATATCCCCGGTTGCCTGCCGGGGAATGTTCAGCCACATACGTAGCCGCGCCACCATATTCTCCGCCCAGTGCCAAGCCCTGAAGCAATCGCAGAATCAAAACAAGAAATGGCGCCAGTATTCCGATCTGGCTGTATCCGGGAACCAATCCGATGCCAAAGGTTGATCCACCCATCAGGATCAGGGTGACAAGGAAAGTATATTTTCTCCCTACCAGGTCACCCAGCCTTCCAAAAACAATTGCTCCGAAGGGGCGGACAACAAATCCTGCTGCGAAAGTGGCCAGTGTGGAAAGAAAGGCAGCCGTAGTATTCGTTTGTGGAAAAAATTGCTCTGCCAATATGGTGGCCAGACTTCCAAAAATGAAGAAGTCATACCATTCAATGAGCGTACCCACCGACGAGGCCACAATCACAAACCGCAAATTCTTCCTCTCTTCTTCAGAGATGTATTGATCCTTCATGAATTAAGTTTTTGTCATTTTTACAATCACCTCATCAATCCATCTTCTCATCTTCCCATCTTCACATCAATGCTCATGCTTCTCACCTCCACCATTCCATGCTTCCATTATTTTATGAAACTCTCCATGCAGGTTCTCCAACGATCCAGCCAGAACTGAGTCAGGCGCATTGGATTTGACCTGATCCGCAAACGCGCGGCTGTCTGTCTTGAGTTGTGATAACATGGCTTTTACTTCATCATTATCAACTTTTTCAGGAAGATCGCCCTTCTCCCAGTTTTCAGCTTCCATCGCGAGGTCTTCAGCATTGGCTTTTGCCGGTGCAAGATTGGCCGAATCCTTTAGCGGGTGATAGGCTTCAGCCATAACCATGTGAAATGTATCCATTCCAGGCCATTCATCGGAAGCGGTTTCTTTCTTTGAACAAGCTATCACAACCAAGACCAGCAGAATTGACAGAGTAGTTTTCATAAGTTTATAAAGATTGAATTAAGATTGAATTAAGATTGAATTACAAATTTATATGCCGAGGTTTTTCTTCCTGTACTTTCTTCTTGTTTCCAGACCGTGAACCAGTTTCTTCAACAGGTCAAAATACAGTGTAAGGAAAAGCACCAAAGTCATGATCCAGATTACAGTGATATTGAAATAAAAAGTATCATACAGTCTTCCTAAAAAATGCTTTGTGGGCGCATAGAATACTGCACGGAAATCGAAAATGTTCGCAGGCCGGTGGTCTTCAAAGTAAATGGGGTAATATTTTTGTACCAGCCTGCCTCTCCACTCCACAATACGCGACACTTCATTGCTATTCTCGACCATATCGGTGACCGATTTATTTTCAAACTTCAGTCGCATCTTCTCAAATTCCGCTTTCTTGTCCGGGGTAGCCGTCAATTCCCCGATCAGTTTCTCTCGGTCGCCTTTCGCGTTGCTCGACCGGATGTTGTAGTAGCGTTTCAAATTCGTAAGGAATGTATCCGTTTTAAAGTAAACCAGTGAGTCAAATTTTCCAGATCTCAGATTCTCCAACTCCTGAAAACGACCCTGCCCTACTTGGTCCAGTTCATAGCCAATTTCATTTCTAAGTAAATCGAGGGCATTCACTACTTCCTTTTCATTAGGATCCCGCCAATGACTTCGTTGACTTAATACTAAGGACAACTTTGACTTCAATTCCGGAACAAGGTAAAGGCTCTTGTATTTTGCAACCGCCTCCTTTTGATCATATTCATAGAACTGCTTTTCGTATGGATTGTCTTTAAATTGTGTGACCATATAGGCTTCAAACGCCCAGCGTGAAGCCATGAGTTCTCCGAATACCGGGATACCATTGGGCTTGCCTACTTCAGGATTAAATTTGTCAAATGGAATCACCACGCCACTCATCAACAATTGAGGAATGACGAGCACAGGTATGAGAATATAAATCGTAACAGCCGAATCAAATGCTGAGGAAATATTCAATCCCAGCATGTTGGCAAAGCATGAACTGGAAAAAATAATACCCCAGTACCGCATTTCAGAATACGGAATTTCCAGAATCAAATTGCCAACAAGAATAAAGGTCAGGGTCTGAATCGCTGACAGCACAAACAGTACAGTGACTTTAGAGGTCAGATAACTGATACGACTCAAATGAAGGAACCGTTCGCGTTTGAGTATTTTCCTGTCGCGGAAAATCTCTTCAGCACTTACTATAAGTCCCACAAAGAGTGCCACCACCACACTCATGAAAAAGTAAACCGGGATATTATAGTTGTCATTAAAATTGTATGTAGGATTATCAATCCCGATTACCTCATAGTATTTAACAAAGTAGGCCATGAACAACGCCAGCACAGGCGACAGCGTGAGATTAACGATCATGTACTGCCGATTGGCAACTTTTGAAAGTATATCCCGCTTGATGAAAACGGAGAGCTGTTTGAAGATATTAGGGATCTTCTGTGTTACCGGGAGCGGAACTTTCACTTCTTCAATCCGCGGTATCTTCACCTTCTTTTTAAAATATTGATACCATTGTCCGGGAGAAATTTTGCGCGTATTGGTAAATCGTCCATACTCGTTTACCACACGGGTTTCAATGATGTTAAATACTTGCTCCGGGTTGATATTGCCGCATTCGGGGCACTCACCGGGGGTCTTGGCCGCCGCGTTGATGATGTCCTGGAAGTAATTGACCGATTCCACGGGATTACCATAGTAAATCTGAAATCCTCCCACATCGAGGATGATCAGGGTATCAAACATTTTAAAAATGTCTGAAGACGGTTGATGGATGACGACAAAAATCATTTTCCCGCGCAAAGCCAATTCTTTGAGAAGGTCCATGATGTTTTCCGAGTCGCGGGATGACAATCCCGATGTAGGTTCATCAACAAATAAGACGGCCGGTTCACGGAGAAGTTCGAGTCCGATATTCAGTCGCTTGCGTTGGCCGCCGCTGATGGTCTTCTCAAGCGGTGAGCCCACTTTCAGATCTCTTATTTCCGAGAGGCCAAGACTGGAAAGCACTTTTTCAACGCGTTCAGCAATCTCTGCTTTTTTATACTGTCCGAAGCAAAGTCGCGCAGCAAAGTAGAGGTTCTCGAAGACAGTCAGGTCTTCCATGAGCAGGTCATCCTGTGGAATAAATCCCACTATTCCGTCTACTTGGCCAGAATCCTGGTGTATGTCAATACCGTTGATCAGCACACGGCCGCTGGAAGGCCTTTCCACCCCGTTGAGTACGTTCAGTAGCGTTGACTTTCCGGAACCGCTGGCACCCATGAGCCCGATCAGCTTCCCTCCCTTTTCGGAAATGGTAATGTTTTGAAGTCCGGCACGGCCGCTTTTAAAATGATAAAAAATGTGCTCGGCGACGAAACTTATTTCAGTTCCTGTTTCTTCCAGCAAAAATTTTCCAACAATATCACTGTAGTATATCGTTTCAATTTTGCTTCCGCGAATGGTAGATCCTGTCGGGAAAATATCAACTTTACGGCTCTTGAGTGGCTGACTATTAAGGTAAAGAGAAGTTATACCCAGGTATTTAATAAAATAAGTCTCAATATCCTGGAGCCGGAGCACCGCGATCAGACCGGTTAGGTTTTTGAAGGTTATTCTCGGGCCGGCATGTTCACGAGATTCTCCGGAGCCTTCATCAATGATGAGGATGTTTTTCAGGTTCAGTTCCTCGCTGTCCTGCCCGATCACAAAGGCCCGCATCGCCTGCAGGTCTTTCATTGGAATTTTCAGCGCCTCACCTATGTAAAAAATAAGGTTCTCCTGACGTTCCGAGATATGCCCATCGGCAAATATTAATTCAATGATTTTAACCACAAGCACAGCTTTTTGCTGCTGGGTAAGTGCCTGATTTACTTTCTTGGAGATCTGCATGATTTGCGCCCAATCATCCACAAACTCCTGGGTCTGCTCATCCACGTTTCCCAATCCGGCGGTCGCAACTTTTCGATTAGTCTTTACGAACTCATCAAAAAGGTTCAAATAATACCGGATCGACTCCTGGTTCAGGTGTAAGGATAGAAACTCCTTGATATTGGTGCGCTCATCATCCGTAATCCGCTCCTTGGCTACAATAGCAAAGAGCTGGATAATGGCTTTCAATAATTCCTCACTCATGTACGATTACAATTCTGGGTTAAAATAGATAAAAATGTCGTGTCAGCGTGACAGGGCAGCATATCTTTCTTTTGCCATTTTAAAGGGTCGAATGACCTTCCATTTTTGACTGAATTATTATTTCTTTGTTGCACCCAACTAAACACTGTATGAAAAAGTCATTCTTACTGGTCTTCGCTCTGATTAGCAGTTTCTTAACCCATGCTCAAAATTCCATCCTCTGGGAAGTCTCCGGCAACGGACTTGCTTCACCCTCCTATGTCATGGGTACGCTCAAGTTCATTGGAGAAAAGGAATTTTATCTCCCCAAAGAAGCGGTTGCAAAAATGGGTACCTGTAAACTCTTTGCCATTGAAGACCAGGTGGATCACAAAGCACAGACTCAGCTTAACAAAGCCGTCCACTTCCCCAAAGGCAAATCCCTGAAAACTGAATTGTCTAAGGAGGATTACAATAAAGTTACGGCGTTCTTTAATTCTGAGTTTAAAATATCACCCAAGGCGTTTGAAAAAGAGTATGCTCACCTGATACCACTGGCATTATCCATCAACATGACACGCATGGCACTGGGCGAAAGTGTCAAATTTTATGACATTCAATTGCTGGAGCTGGCTAAGAAAGACAAGATCGAAACCTATAGCCTGGAGCCCATTGAACGGGAATCACAAGCCATCCAGGCTTTTCCTATGGCCGATCAGGAAGCAGCGTTGCTGCACAGCATTGCCAATTTTGAAAAACAAAAATCGGAATACAGGCAACTGGAAATTGCCTATTTAAGGGGCGATTTGGATAAAGTGTTCGAGTTTTCCCTCCACCCCACGGAAAACAATCCTGTTTTTATTGAAGAGTTTTATAACAAAAGAAACCTCGAGTGGTTGCCCAAAATTGAAAAAATGATTGCCAGCAAACCTTCGTTCATCGCAGTGGGCGTCGCTCATCTTGAAGGTGAAAAAGGAATATTAAACCTGCTGAAGCAAAAAGGGTATACACTTAACCCTATTCAAGTCAGTCATTGATCAGCCAATACGACGGGTCACCAGATCGGTGAGTATCAGAAGGCCCTCACGCAGGTATTCATCTTTCATTTTGGAAAGGTCATCGGTGGAAAGGCCATCCTTGGTGGAGATTTTCGTATCCAGGCTCTCGCTGGCAGCCTTCTTTTTCTCTGCATCCTCCATTTCTTTCTTGCGCTTAACCTCGTTCAATGAAATTGAAGTTTCGCTGAGGTTCTTTTTCAGATCTTCTATTTCGCCAACATATTTCTTTAACATGTTGTCATACTTCAAACGCTCCTGGTAATTTTTTGCGAGCGTAGCCACCAGTTTGTCATTGATATCCAGTGTCTTCTGGTAATCTGCCTTTTTGATTTCATCCCAGGGCAAGGCCGTAGGTCTTGAACTTTCTCCATACTGTTCCGGCTTCAGTGCGGAAGGCAACTGTATGTCTGGAGTCACACCCTTGTGCTGTGTGCTGCTGCCCGTAACACGGTAGAATTTCTGAATGGTGAACTTTAATTCTCCCACCTTGTCGGAATTGGTAATGAATCTATCCAGGGGAACAACGTTTTGCACCGTACCCTTGCCATAGGTTGATTCTCCCACAATCACACCGCGGTGATAATCCTGAATCGCGCCGGCGAAGATTTCTGATGCCGATGCGCTGAAACGGTTGGTCAATACCACCAACGGACCCGTGTAGAGTTCTTCCTTGTCATCATCAGACCCCACTTCAATCCGGTCGGCTGAATTCTTCACCTGGACAACAGGTCCTTCCTTTATGAACAAACCCGTCAGGTCAATGGCTTCGGTCAAAGACC
>DAOMZK010000136.1:0-6598 GCA_035438035.1 Cyclobacteriaceae bacterium
GGCAAAACACTCTACATTCTGGATGAACCAACAACCGGCCTCCACTTTCAGGACATCGCACACCTGCTGGATGTGTTGCAGAAACTGGTCAATAAGGGCAACACTGTGCTGGTCATCGAGCATAATATGGATGTGATTAAATCGGCCGACCGGATCATTGACCTCGGCCCGGAAGGCGGTGAAAAGGGAGGGAGAATTGTGACCGCGGGCACCCCTGAAGCAGTTTCAAAAAATCCCGCCAGCTTTACTGGAAAATTCTTAAAGAAGGAACTGAATAGTTAAAAGTGAAGAGTGAAGAGTGAAGAATGAAGAGTGAAAAGTAAAGAATGATAGCGGAAATTCCGCTTAGCAAGTTTATAGGTCACTCTTCACTTTCCCCTACCTTTGCCGCTGTCATGGTCAACAAGATGGTCAATAACAAGGCAAGACTCTACTGGACGCTGCAAATCGGCGGGTGGACCATGTATGCCCTGATCCAGATTGTATTCAGTGTGTTCGCATCCGGTACCCAGGGCATCAGTACACAACGTGTAATCTTCCTTACCTATGAGGCGATTTTTTGTCTGTTGTTAACCCATATTTTCCGGAATCTCATTAATCGCTGGCGCTGGCTGAACGCGGGAATGCCGGTGTTGATACCCAGGATCACGGTGAGCGTATTTCTCCTGGGTCTCATTTTTTATTTTTTAAGAATACCAATATCCATTCCGCTGGGGCTCTTCAACAAGGTGGCTTTTGACTTGCCCAATATTCTGGGCCTCACCGCTATTTACGCGATCATCTTTTTTTTGTGGAGTGTACTTTATTTTATCTACAACTATTTTGAACGGTATAATACTTCTTTGAAACTGGAAGCCTCGATGCGGGAAATGGAATTGAATAATTTAAAATCCCAGCTCAATCCGCATTTCATATTTAACGCCCTGAACAGTATACGGGCGTTGGTCGACGAGAACCCCACGAAATCCAAGCAAGCCATCAACCAGCTTTCCAATATCCTGAGAAACTCACTTACTTCTGATAAGCGGGGTCTGACAAAATTTGACGACGAACTGAAAATTGTGAGAGACTACCTGGGACTGGAAAGCATGCGTTTTGAAGAACGCTTGAAAACCGAATTTGATATAGATACCAGCTCACGTGAATTTCTGATCCCACCGATGATGATTCAAACGCTGGTGGAAAATGGAATTAAACACGGCATCTCCAAACTGACTGCCGGAGGAGTAATACAGATTAAAACGGAAGTAAGGCATGACCGACTTAAAATTCAAATCCGCAATAGCGGACAGTACGTCAACGGTGTAAGGAAAAATTCTGGCGGACTGGGACTGGAGAATACAAGACAAAGATTGAAGTTGATTTATGGCGCGAACGCCTCTTTTCGAATACTGACTGAAAACGATAATTTTGTTTTAACTGAAATTGAAATCCCCCATTTACGATGAAAGCATTGATTGTTGATGATGAGCGCCTCGCCCGCAAGGAGCTGATTAAACTGCTGGAAGAACACCCATCCATTGAGATTGTGGGGGAGGCACAAAATGCCGATGAAGCCGAGCAAATGATTACGGAATTAAACCCGGATTTGCTTTTCCTGGATATTCAGATGCCCGGGCGTACCGGGTTCCAGTTGCTGGAATCACTGGATACAGTGCCCCTCGTGGTGTTTACCACGGCCTACGATGAGTTTGCCATCAAGGCATTCGAAGTGAGTGCTTTGGATTACCTGTTGAAACCCATTACTGCAGAGCGACTCGCCGAAGCGGTGCACAAAATTCAGGACAAGGAAAGGACGCGTTCCGGACGTGGTCGCGATCAGAAACTGGGACTGGAAGACCAGGTTTTTGTTAAAGACGGCGAGCGCTGCTGGTTCGTGAGTCTGGCCAACATCCGGTTGTTTGAGTCTGACGGCAACTACATCAAAGTCTATTTTGACACTAACCGTCCGATGATCCACAAATCACTTAATGCACTGGATGAAAAACTGGATGAGCGCGCATTCTTTCGCGCGAGCCGCAAACACATTGTCAACCTCAGTTGGGTAGAAGGTATCGAGCCCTGGTTCAATGGCGGACTGATGGTGAAATTACGCGGAGGAGATAAGGTGGAAGTGAGCAGGAGACAGGCGGCGAAGTTTAAGGATATGATGAGCTTGTAGGGGGTGCTGGGATTTGGGTCCTGGGTTTTGGCTTGAGTACCCAAGTTAAGCCAACCTGTTTCACAAACTCTTACATTGAATATTTTGCGTTTTCCTGTTTTACATTCCAGTGGATTGAGAATATTAGTTTTGAATTAATCTTCTAAAGCTACTAACCAATGAGTTTTCGAACGGGTTAAATTTTTCCTCAAGAGCCTGTTCGGTATATATTTTTCCAGTGTAAATTTTACCATCTCTATCAATTACTGAAGGAATACATGTAAAATATCTTGAAGCTCCACTTGGTTTTTGAAGACTAATCCTAAATGTTGCTTCTTGAATGAAGTCGGGTGGAAAGTGTTGCTTTGAAAGTCAGTTGAATAGTCTCACGGAGTTCTTTTAGCTGGGCGGTAATCGGTTTTATTTCCAATTCTTTCGGTTTGACCTTGTCGTTCAAGATGTCTATTTCAATTTCAGTTATTCCCTTCGATTCTGCAGTGATCCAAATCCAGTCAGCCATCTATCCCTTATGATAATAAAACATGCAAGAGAAGTATCGCTGTTCAAGTGAATTCGGGAGTCCGTTTAAGTTTCTCTTCTTTGCCATGTTAAATAACTTACAACGCTTGACTATCGACTCATTAAAATCCTTTTTCCAAAAATCATTTTCCCAAACCGCGCTCCAGCCAAGACCCAAGACCCAAGACCCAACACCCAACACCCAAGACCCAGTACCTACTTCAACACCAAATCAATCAACTCTTTCTCCACCTTCCAGTCCTTCGCCAGTTTCAACATTGCCGTTGCTTCCATTTCGGTTACATATCCCTTGAGGTTATTGGCCTCCCACACCATGTTGATCAGTTCGGTGCGTTTTTCTTTTGTGTAATCGCCAATGATGTCGTTGAGAAAAGCTCTGGCCCGTTCAAAGGAGGTTAGGTGGTCTTTTTCGATGAACTCCATGGCCCATTGCAATTCCTCCTTACCCCCCAGGCGCGCTGCTGTGGCTTCCAGGTCCTCTCTTTCTTCCTGGTCCAGACCATGATAATGAAAGATGACGGCCTTCAGGAGCAGGTAGACGCGCTTTTCTTCGGATGTCATGGATGTCATGGTTGAAAATTACGATTCAGGAGCAAAACTCCCAAGAATCAGGCTACAGCATCAGGTCTCCGGCAATCTTATCAGCCAGCAGTTTGCCCTTCCGTGTCAGCCTAAGAATATTTATTTCTTTGGAAATAAGTCCCTGTGCAATAATCTGATTGAGATAATCCCTGCGTCGTGTCAACAAGTCATCTTTTAGTGAAGTATGTAGAAAGTCCAGATCACAACCCCAATCCGTGCGCAGACTGGTCAGAATATATTCATTGATTTTATTGATGTCAGACAAAATTTCTTTTTCAAAGGGAATTGTTTCCTGCTGGATTGACCGGACATACAGCGCGTTGTTCCTGATATTATATTGTCTGGATGATCCATTGTAGGAATGAGCACTTGGACCAATACCCAGATACGGGACCCGCTTCCAGTAACTACTGTTATGTTGTGAGATGAATCCCGGTTTGCAAAAATTGGAAATTTCATAATGGCGATATCCCGCGTTGCTGAGTATATCCATCAGCATTTCAAATTGACCGGCTTCGGTTTCTTCATCAACAGCTTTTAGTTTACCCTTTTTCTGCCAATTACCGAAAACCGTTCTCTCCTCGATGGTGAGGGCATAGGTGGAAATATGTTCAGGAGAAAACTGCAAAACTTCTTCCAGGGTTTGCTTCCAGCGATCCATCGAAAGGCCGGGAATGCCATAGATGAGATCAATACTTACGTTGTTGAAGCCTGCCACTCGGGTATCTTCCAGACATTGCCGTGCAGTGCCAGCATCATGAGCACGATTTAGATATTGGAGGATGTCGTTTTGAAAGGATTGAATTCCAATACTCAGACGATTGATTCCGGCACTTTTCAAGGAATTCAACATCTCGCTGGACAAATCATCGGGATTGGCTTCAAGGGTGACTTCCGGGGATGCTATTTTAAAAAGAGAATGGCCTTTGTGAAGCAGCTTTTCAATCTCTTCACCAGATAATAGAGAAGGTGTTCCGCCGCCGAAGTAGAGGGTATTAACAATCTGACCGTCCAGGTAATCTATTTGCAGATCTAATTCGGTGATCATGGCTTCCACCATCGGCTGGCGGCCGGTAGAATCTGTCGAAAAATGAAAATCACAATAGTAACAGGCCTGTTTGCAGAATGGAATATGAAAGTAAAGTCCAGCCATTTCCAATAATATTATTTTTTTACCACGGATTACACGGATTTTCTATGAAGAGTAAGGGTATTTAATCCATGTTCATCAGTGTAATCCGTGGCAACAGCAACGAAATTGCAAATACTTTTTTCGGTAATGGTCCGCTTTAGGATATTTTTGAGCGATGATCCGGCTGCTTTTCTTTTTGGTAATAGTGATTGTTCAGGTAAGCGACGCTGCGCCCGGCAAGGTGGTCAAAGATTTACGGTCGGAGTGGATGAAGTATGATGGAGGGGCCTATCATTTCGTTGATGTTTCGGCGCCTGACATTTTAAATACGATCTATTTTTCGCTAGACACTACGTTGTACAAAGGGCAATATCTATCCGTGAGCAGTATAGAAAACTGGGACCTCTATGTCAACGGCAAACTGATTTGCTCGGGTCAGGTCAAATTGTTTCCGGTAGACAGTCTTTCCCAGTTGTATTCACCTTTGTTTTTTGCTGTTCATTCTTCAGTAGCGATTCAGGAACTCAAGACCCAGATTATTTCGGGTCACGCCGGGTATGTATCAAATGTCCGGGAAATTACTTTAAAGCCACCCACTTTTTTCCGCGACTACGCAATACTTGCTTGCGCCATACTGTTCATTTTCCTGCTGGTTCTTTTTAAAACCAATCCACAACTGACCCTGGATTATTTCTCTTTCGCAAAAATATTTTCAGTCAGGGAGAGAAATGAAAACCTGCTTGTCACGCGTATCACGTCCAGTGTAAATCTTTTGTTCTATTTGTTTTGTGCTTTGCTCACCGGATTTTTGCTTTCGGCTGTATTTTATTTTGCCGGCAATTTCTTCAGGGTAGCCAGGGGCACTGAGATCATTTCAATGGGCAGTGCATTTTGGTTATGGGCCAGACTTTCCGCCTATATTTTAATGCTGCTTGCCGCCAAACTGATTATTGTTTTGCTTTTTTCTTCACTGTTTAATTTCCGGGAAACAGTCAGCTTTCAATTTTTTAATTTCCTGCGGTTTGTTTTGTTCACTGCGGTCATGATGGCCCTGTTGAGCCTGCTGTATTTCGTTTTTCGGGGTGGTCAGGCCCAATTTTATGCACTGTTGATTTCGCTGGCCCTCATCTTCCTGAGCGCAGGGTCAGTCATGGTTTTGATAAAATTATTGGCCCGGGCCCCCTTCTCCTTTTTTCATTTATTTTCCTACCTTTGTGCTTCGGAAATTATTCCGCTGGTGATTATTATCAAGATTTTCTTCTGACCCGAACCCGACTTGTGCAGATATGACAGAAACGGTTTTAATTGACAGAATGCGGAAAGTAAAAAACATTCTTGTCACCCAGGAAGCTCCCACTGATCCTGCTTCTCCCTTCTTTAAGATCGCTGAGAAATATTCAGTGAAGATCGACTTCAGACCTTTTATCCAGATTGAAGCGGTTCCTGTAAAGGAATTTCGAAAACAAAAAATTGAAATCCTGA
The DNA here is from genome assembly GCA_035438035.1 of Cyclobacteriaceae bacterium. GTDB lineage: Bacteria > Bacteroidota > Bacteroidia > Cytophagales > Cyclobacteriaceae > ELB16-189. Next base: position 5,877 of record DAOMZK010000136.1, read on the forward strand.
ATCATACGGCGATCATCTTCACGAGCCGCAATGCCGTAGATCATTTTTTTACGATTTGCCGTGAATTGAAGATTGAAATGCCGCCGGACATGAAATATTTTTGTATTTCAGAGCAGACATCCAACTACCTGCAGAAATATATCGTCATCAGGAAGCGCAAAATATTCACCGGGCTGAAAGATACCCGTGACTTACTTGAAATCATCAAAAAGCACAAGAACGAAAGATTTCTTTTCCCCTGCTCTGACATTCGCAAGAATGATATACCGGACTTTCTAAGAGAAAACGGATATCATTTCAATGAAGCGATAACGCATCACACTGTCGCAGCCAACCTCTCCGATCTCAAGGAAGTATTCTACGACGTCCTCGCATTCTTCAGTCCCTCAGGTATACATTCACTCTACACTAACTTTCCGGACTTTAAACAAAATAATACCCGAATTGCCACATTTGGACCGGCTACTGCCAAGGCAGTTCGTGATGCTGGACTGGTGTTGGATATCGAAGCCCCTCAGCCAAACGCCCCGTCAATGACGGGAGCACTCGAGCTCTACATTAAAAAGGCAAACCTTTCTAAATAAAACGAAGGGAATCTTTCGTTACTTCGCCAGAGTCCGTCTCCATTTCCATGCCGTGACGGGTTATTGACTTATATTTGAAGACTTGCTTTCTGAAAGGTGAAAAGTGTATTATTTCTTGCTGCGTTGATATTCTCCCTG
>DAOMZK010000137.1:0-6589 GCA_035438035.1 Cyclobacteriaceae bacterium
GGCCGCCACTCTTCATCATTCCATGTGAGCACCTAACGCAGGGTTGTGACTACCCTTTCTCAACTGGATTACCATTGCCGGCGACCTCCGGTCACCACACTTCATCACCATGCACGGATTGCAGACTATCCCCCTGGTCACCTTTTATTTTCTCAAATCGTCCAGGGGACTTGTACTTCTCTTTTCCCTTGCTTACCTGGGACTTAGTACTTGGCTGCATTGGCTGGCCTTCAGCGGGATGCCGTTGATTTCAATTTGATTCTGAACTTTCCAAATGATTATCCGTGTTCTATCTTTAGCGCATGACCGGACAACTTATTGTATTTGTTCTTCTTCTTTTTGGGGTTTCTCTCCTTTCGGTCGTTGCCGATAAAATAAGAATTTCGTACCCCATTCTGCTGGTGCTGGCCGGCCTTGTAATCTGGATCATACCCGGGATGCCGGTGTTGGAGCTCAACCCCGATATAGTTTTTTTCATTTTTCTGCCCCCGCTACTTTATTCGGCCGCATGGCAAACTTCATGGAATGATTTTTGGAAATGGAGACGAACCATCTTCCTGCTTGCTTTTGGACTCGTGGTATTTACCTCAACCGTAGTAGCGTATGTGTCAGTGTGGCTTATTCCGGGATTCACCCTGGCCCTTGGGTTTCTACTGGGCGGTATTATCTCTCCACCGGATGCTGTAGCAGCCACCTCGGTGATGCAGGGATTAAAAGTCCCAAAGAGACTGGCTGTTATTCTGGAAGGTGAAAGCCTCATCAATGACGCATCCAGCTTGATTATTTATCGATTTGCCATCGCCACTGTACTTACCGGCGCCTTCTCACTAACTCATGCATTGGGACAGGCTGTAGTGGTTTCTGTAATGGGCGTTCTAATCGGATTGGCCATCGCCTCCTTATTGTATCTGCTCCATCGTTTTGTTCCCACTACACCCAGCGTGGATACAGCGATCACACTGATCTCCCCCTATTTTTGCTACCTCGCCGCTGAGTATTTTCATTATTCAGGTGTACTGTCTGTGGTCTTTGCGGGGTTGTTTCTTTCCTGGCGCTCCGATGAGATTTTTAATTATGAAACACGCATCCAGGCATACGGTGCATGGGGTACTCTGATTTTTATCCTCAACGGAATAGTCTTTATTTTCATAGGACTTGAATTGCCGGTTGTCATTAAGAATCTCGATGGTTTTACATTGGGAGAAGCAATCTTTTTTGGAATTTCTGTCAGCCTGCTGGTCATGCTGATTCGCATGATCTGGATTTTTCCCGGCGCCTATTTGCCGCGTCTCTTTTCAAAGAAAATCAGGGAATCCGAGCGGCCACCCAACTGGAAGGCCGTTTTGGTCACCGGCTGGAGCGGAATGCGTGGTGTTGTTTCGCTGGCGTCAGCACTTGCCTTGCCATTGACGGTGACTGGCGGCAGTGATTTTCCATTCCGGAATATGATCCTTTTTATCACATTTACCGTTATTCTCATGACGCTGGTCGTTCAGGGAATTTCCCTTCCATTTCTTATTAAACTCCTCAATATTCCTGATACTGACAGCAAAGAAGATGAAGAAAAAAATGTGAGGACCTATCTGTATTACACAGCGATTGAATTTATCGAATCCAACTATGCGCAGGAAGATGCCACCCGTGATGCCCTTCATCATATCAAAACCAAATACGAACGCCAGATTGACCAGATTAACCACCGCATGCTCACCGCCGATCAAACAAGGCACTCGGAAGAAGTTTTCCGGGAGTACAACACACTTCAGCTACACATGATCAACTTTGAACGCAGAGAGATTAAAGTGCTCCGGCGCAAAAAGGAATATGATGAAGAAGTATTGAGAAAACTTGAGTATGAATTGGACCTTGCTGAAGCCGCGTTAAGAAATTTTGGGTAACCCCATTATTAAACAATCAATACCAATGCAGGGCAGGAAGTCCACGAAGAAAACACAAAGAACACAACGTCTCCATCGTGATCTTTGTGCTATTCGTTTTGCTCATTGATCTGAATTCCTTTAATTAAATTGTTAATCTACTTTTTATAAAGTTCTTTGGCGGTAACCTCGAACTTATCTCCCGCTTTCCATACAGGAGCTTTGGGTGAATTGGCCAGCAAGTAGTTGGCGTAGACGAAAGCGCGATAGTACTTTACCAGGTAGTCGAAGTCCAGTGAACTCACTTCGTCGGCCGGTTGGTGGTAGTATTTGCTGATTTCAGCGTCAAAAGATTTCAGACCCGGTGCAAAGTCGATCGCTGGCACACCCTTTCTTGCAAAATTGTAGTTGTCGGAACGCTCATACAAATTCTGCTCCGGAACAGGGTCTTTGGCAGCCTTAATACCAAAAGCTTCGCACGCCTTCATGATATCAGCCTCCGCGGTTGTTCGCTCAAGACCAATTACGGTAGCCACGGTCTTGTCATTGTACCCGGCGCCATCACAATCAAAATCAAATACAGTTTGATTGAGCGGAACCAACGGGTGGTCGGCATAGTATTTACTTCCCAACAAACCCTTCTCCTCACCTGTAAGGGCCATAAAAATTATGGATCGCTTCGGAGGAAATTTTGCAAAGAACTTTGCGGCAGTCAACAAGCCCACAGTCCCGATAGCATTGTCACGGGCGCCGTTATAAATGGAATCCTGACCCTTCTTGGCGCCAACACCTACGTGATCGTAATGGGCAGAAATAACGAGGTATTCATTTTTCAAAACAGGATCAGTACCCGCAATCATGCCAACTACATTTTTAGCCGGGACAGGCACTCTTTTGGTATCGGCTATCTTCAGGCTACCCGTTCCCTTCTTTTGCTCCTTGATCTCTTTTAATCCGGCCACATCAGCATCCTTCATCCACAGATGGGGAATTCCTGACTCTCTTTTTACATCCATCCTGGGATTGGAAGCAAAATAATTTACGATCGCAGGCCAGGGGAAAGGCATAGTGACAAAAAACTCAATCAATCCGGCGCCGCCGGCATCCTTTACCCGCTTGAACTTATCCTGGGAAGCGGCAAAAATCTGCATGGGACCGGCTGCATCTTTTGCACCAGCAATGGCCACAACCATTTTTCCTTTGATATCCGCAGGCATTTCTTCCGGGGTCCCATATCCTACATAAATGCAATCCCCGCTCCAATCCAGGCTTCCCCCGTCAAGCGCAATAAATTGCTCCTTGAACTTGAATACATCGTCTTTGAATTTTAATTCGGCTGTCTCGATGGGAAATGTCTTTTCCAACACAACAGGTTGGAAATATCCAGGCGCTCCGGATAAAAGTTGTAACTGAAGGGTTTGGTATTGTGAGGCTATATAGTTGGCAGCAATATCCAATTCCCGTGACCCTGTGTCTCTTCCCCGCATTTCATCAGCAGCCAAAAATGTAAGCGGCGCCTCAACCTCAGGACGCGTTACCAGCTTCTCAATTTCTACTGTTGGTTTTTTCTGAGAAAATCCGGAAAAAAGAGTAATTGAAAGCGCTACGAAACAAATTGATTTCTTCATTTTAGATGGATTATGACCGCCAAACTAAACCCTTTTCCATAAAAAAGAAAAAGGCGACATCTTTCGACATCGCCTAGTTCAGGTTTAGGTAAGAACTATCGCAAAAATAGCATTTCTCTGTATTTAACCAAAGGCCAATCCTCGTCGTCCACAAGGAGCTCAAGTTTGTCCACCGCATCGCGAATGTCTTCGAAGTATTTTTCCTTCACATCATCGCAGTAAGCAAATGCCCGCTTGTGCGTGTCACCGATCTTGTTGATCCGCTTGCGCTCTTCAATCATTTGGCGAACGCCATTTTTGATGGTATCAATGTGGCCGGAAATTTCCTTGATGGTCTGCACCACTGCTTTATTGTCCACACCCAGGCCCTTCAATCCATTTGCATTTTGAATCAACTTGTTCTGATAGGCAATTGCCGTGGGGATAATATGATTCATTGCCAGGTCACCCAGTACGCGTGCCTCAATCTGAACTTTCTTGATATAGGATTCAAGACGTATTTCGTTGCGCGCTTCCACTTCCTTGTGTGACATCACGCCATGCTTCTCAAACAACTGAATAGACTCTTTGGTCACATAAGCTTGCACTGCCCGTGGCATATTCTTGATGTTGTTCAATCCACGTTTGGCTGCTTCCTTCACCCACTCTTCAGAATAACCATCTCCTTCGAAGCGGATCGATTTTGATTCTTTGATATATTTCCGCAGAACGTTGACAATAGCAATCCGTTTCTCGGTACCCTTGTCGATTTCCTTGGTAACGGAATCATTAAAATCATTGAGCTGCTCGGCCACGATAAGATTCAGCACCGTCATCGGCACAGCGCAGTTATCACTACCGCCTACGGCTCTGAATTCAAACTTGTTTCCCGTAAAGGCAAAAGGCGATGTACGGTTGCGGTCTGTGGCATCCAGAATGATCTCAGGAATCTGGTCGATTCCCAGTTTCATGTACATGTTGTCGCCCTTCTCAATTTTTACATTTCCTTTTTTCTCCAGTTCATCCAGTACTGCCGTCATTTGTGATCCGATGAATACGGACATGATAGCAGGCGGTGCTTCATTTGCACCGAGGCGGAAATCATTGGCCGCTGTCGCAATGCTGGCACGCAACAGGTCAGAATAATGATGAACAGCCTTAATTGTGGTTACGAAGAAAGTAAGGAACAAGAGGTTGTCACGTGCACTGCTGGATGGCGCATATAGATTGATTCCATTATCTGTAATCAATGACCAGTTATTATGCTTGCCGCTTCCATTCAGACCGGCGAATGGTTTCTCATGAAATAGAATTTTGAGGTTATGTTTCTCCCCTACACGACCCATGACGTCCATCATCAACTGATTGTGGTCATTGGCTACATTGACCTCTTCAAACAATGGTGCTACCTCAAATTGACTGGGAGCCACTTCATTGTGACGGGTCCTGACGGGAATTCCCAGTCTCCAGCATTCAAATTCAAATTCCTTCATGAAATCATATACACGTGAAGGAATAGAACCGAAATAATGATCTTCCATCTGCTGGCCACGAGCCGGTGCATGACCAAAGACAGTACGTCCGGCCATGACCAGGTCCGGGCGTGCCATATAGAGGGCTTCGTCTACAACAAAATATTCTTGCTCGGGTCCAAGGGAAGCCACTACATGCTGAATGTCTTTATCGAACAGTTGGCAGACTTTTGTGGCGGCTAAGTCCACAGCCTTTAAGGCTTTGAGTAAGGGTGATTTGGTATCGAGTGTCTCTCCTGTATAGGAAACAAATACAGTGGGTATGCAAAGCGTTTTTCCATAGATAAACATCGGGGATGTGGGATCCCATGCTGTATAACCACGTGCTTCAAAAGTGCTTCGGATACCACCACTCGGGAACGATGATGCGTCAGGCTCCTGCTGTACCAGCTCGCTCCCCTTAAATTTTTCAATTCCTGCTATGGCATCAAAGAATGAGTCGTGTTTTTCGGCTGTGCCTCCGGTCATGGGTTGAAACCAGTGCGTGAAGTGGGTCACCCCTTTATTCATCGCCCACGATTTCGCGGCTGAAGCAACAGCATCTGCAGTGACTTCATCAATTTTTTCATGATTCTTGATTGCCGCGGTAACTTTTTTGAATACGGCAGGCGCCAGTGATGCCCGCATGGATTCCGTACCAAAAACATTCTCACCGAAAAAATCAGAAACTTTTTCACCTGGATTGGCGACCGTTACTGATTCGCGTTCATTTAATTTCTTTAAAGCTTCAAAACGTAAGTAGGCCATAGTGGATGTGGTTTAAACTAACAATCGCTAAAAATAGAGCAATTTTTATTTTCAAGGGTATTTTTTAACCCTATTTTATTAAAAAATTATATTTCGAAATCACTTAAAGGTATTGTTTAACTCATCCCGGGAAAAGTCTCGCCGTTGCAAACGATTTCAATCCCTTTTTCACCACTTTGGCATTTTTTGTCCTGCCGGGGTTTCTCTAATTTTGTCAATGGATGAAGAAAAATTTCTGGCCCTGGCTCATTATTCTCCTGGTTCTCCTTGCCGGATTCGGAATCCTCAGGGTCTCCACATTCAAAATACATGAACAGGATGTTATTGCCTCACTTCAGACTGCACAGACGCCGGCTACAGTAATCTTTTTTCAGATCGTCTCCGACTACGGTAAATACATCAATCTTGGGATCCCCGCTGTCTTTCTTTTATGGGGACTGGCTTTTCGGAAAAGAGAATTTACCCGTAACGGGCTTATCATCCTGTTGTCAATGGGGTTTGCCGGTCTGATATCACAAAGCATTAAAAGAACGCTGAAAGAACCGAGGCCCTATGAAGTTGATTCAAGAATAACCCAGTGGAGTGTGGGCGGCAGTAATTCCTACCCTTCCGGTCATACCGCCGAAGTTACAGCAGCAACGTTGGGGTTCACCCTCCTCCTTTTCAGATCCTCCTCAAGTTTGATACTATGTACCATTTGGGCATTGCTGATGATGTCGTCACGCATTATCCTAGGTGTCCACAATTTTACGGATATCCTCGGAGGCATCGTCGCTGGATTGATTGGATTTCTCGTGATTCAAAAGGTCTTTATTCACTTCGGAAT